>JANOLT010000474.1:0-2860 GCA_031419915.1 Holophagaceae bacterium | reverse complement strand
TCACGCGATGATCCGCCTCCACAAGTAGGCGGGCGGCGGACTCCAGGATGGAGGGGTCCACAGCCTGGATCAGCCGCGACAGGTGTTCCCCATCCCGGCGGACGACGCCCCCAAGCGTGCCGAGCATGTCTTGAGGGAGTTCAAGCTGTTCCAGCTCCGCTTCTTCGGACCGGACACTGCAAGCTTCTCGCAGAGCGTCCCGGAATTCGCTGAAGCCCTTGTAGCCCAGGCGCTTGGCAAACCGGATGACGGTCCCCACGCTCACTCGGGAGCGCTCGGCCATGGATTCAATGCCCCAAAGCGCGCCGAGCAGGGGATCCGCCATCAGGACATCGGCGATGGCGCGCTGTGCCTCTGGCAGATTCCGGTAACTCTCCGCCAGGCGGATCTGGATTGCGGGGGAAGGGGTTATGATGGACATGGTACAGAAAAATAGATTACCACCGCAGGTAATAAATTTTATTCACGGAGTCCGATCTGATGCTTTTTAGCCAGCCGATTTTTTTACCTGTTTTCCTAGGGATCGCCGCCGTCATCCAAGGTGGGCTCAATCGCCAGATCGCGGATCAGTGGGGTCTTGCCAGCGCGGCCCTCTTCAATACATTGGTCATGCTCGTGTTCACGGCCCTGCTGCTGGCCATCGCGAAATGGCGGCCCGAGCTGCTCCCGGAATTTTTCCGGATGAAGGGCGGCCTCACCGCATTCCGTTGGTGGTACCTGATCCCCGGCCTGTGCGGTCTGGCGCTGGTGGTGGGTATTCCCTTCGTCATCCAGCGCGTGGGCGCCTTTCCCGTCTTCCTCGGCATCCTCGGTGGCCAGATGATCATGGGTTTGGCCTGGGATGCGCTTGTGGAGCACCGGCCCCTGACCTCGCTGCGGCTTGCGGGCGCGGGCATGGCCATTCTTTCTGCCTGGCTGGTGGGGCGTCAAGGCTGAGCCACCAGCGCATCAAGCCAATCGCTTGAATCGCTCGATCATTTCTTCCAGCAGCTGTCCCAGCACGTTGGCCGACACTTTCCGTCGATAGCTGGCGGTGCTGCGGATGTCGTCGATGGGGCGAATGTCCTCCATCAAGGCCTGCTTGGCCCCGGCGATGAAACGTGCGTCGAGTTCATCAATGCGCTGTCCCTGGATCAGCATCTCCGTGGTCAGGGCCCTCAACGGCACCGGGGCCACGCTCCCCATGCCCAAACGGAATTCGACCACGCGACCCGCTTCGGCACGGGCATAGGCCGCCACGCAGACCTTGGAAATGGCCTGGGCCTTTCGGGTGCCCACTTTGCGAAAGAAATGGAAACTGTCTCCCGTGGGCCGGCGGATGCGGATGCGTGAGATGAGCTCTTCGGGCAGCATCACCGTCTGCTTGTAGCCCGTATGAAATCTCTCATAGGGTACCCAGCGGGAACCCGCGAGGGATTGCAGCTGCACTTCGGTGCCGTAGGCCAGCAGGCTGGGCGGTGTGTCGGCGGCGGGGCTGCCGTTGGCGATGTTACCGGCCAGGGTGCCGCGGTTTTGGATCGCCATGGCGCCGGTCACCCACGCGCTCTGCACCAGGTTGGGAAATTCGGCCCCAATCAAAGGGTGGTTGCGAATCTCCGTGTAGGTGGTCAAGGCGCCCAGGGTGATGCCGTCCTGGGTGATCTCGATTCCCCGCAGTTCTTCGAGGCCCCACAAATTTAGAAATTGGGTGAAGGGCAGCGTTCCCGCCGCGAAGGGAACCATCAGGTCGGTGCCACCCGCGATCGGACGCCAAGCGCCTTTCTCTGCCAATAGGATCTCCAAGGCGCCGACCAGCGAAGTCGGCGTATGGACAGTGCAGCTTGGTACCTGGCCCCTCATTGCCGGGACTCGACCGCTACTTGAATGGCGCTCTCCGCGGCCTGAGCCACGGAATCCACGATCTTCCCGTAGCCCGTGCAACGGCAGAGATTCCCCGCAAGGCCATCGCGGATCTGCGCCTCATCGGGATGCGGGCAGCGGTGCAGCAAGTCCACGGCGGCCATGATCATGCCCGGCGTGCAGATCCCGCATTGGGCCCCGCCGCACTGCAGGAAGGATTCCTGGACCGTGTGGAGCTGCTCGTCTGAAGCGACACCCTCGATGGTGCGAAGCTCCGTTCCTTCGGCTTGCACCGCCGGCACCAGACAGCTGTTCACGAGCTTTCCGTTCAGGATCACCGAGCAAGCGCCGCACTCACCTTCGCCGCAGCCCTCCTTGGTTCCCGTCAATCCCAGATCTTCGCGGATCACATCCAGAAGCCGCGCCATGGGCCAGACATCAACGGTGCGCGATTCTCCATTGACCACGAGTGATAACTTCATTTTTTCAGACATTGGAAGACTCGATAAGTTCCATCAAACGTTCGGGGGTCAGGGGGATTTCCCTTGGTGCGGTTGTACCCAGGGCATCCTGGACCGCATTGAGCAGGGCCGGGGCGGGACCATCCATGGGCAGCTCGCCCAGGCCCTTGGCGCCACCGGGGCCAAGTGGATATGGATTCTCCTCGAAGTAGACACGAATGCGGGGCAAATCCATACTGGTGGCCATGATGTAGTTGGTCATCTGGCCGTTGGCCATGCGGCCCTGGTCCCACACCACCTGCTCGGAAAGACCATATCCGATTCCTTGGGCCACGCCGCCTTCAATCTGACCTTCGGCCAGGGTGGGATTAAGCACCCGTCCCACTTCTTGCAGTGCCACGAAGTCTTCGACGTTCACCTCAAAGGTGCGGGTGTCCACGGTTACTTCCGTCGCGTAACAGGCCCAGGCGAAGGTCGTGTAGGCATCGCCCTTGTAGAGCTGGTCGTCCCAAACGATATGGGGCGGTGTGCTGTATTGGGAATAAGCTTTCAAATGACCG
>JANOLT010000473.1:0-10416 GCA_031419915.1 Holophagaceae bacterium | reverse complement strand
GCAGTGTGACCTTCGATTACGGCAACAACATCCGGGCCCAGGCCGAGCGGGCAGGGTTGAAAAACGCCTTCGATTTTCCGGGCTTTGTGCCGGCCTTCATCCGTCCCCTTTTCTGCAAGGGCATCGGCCCTTTCCGGTGGGTGGCGCTGAGCGGCGATCCCGAAGACATCGCCGTCACCGACGCCGCGATGATGGAACTGTTTCCGGAAAACGAAGGCATGATCCGGTGGCTGAAAGCCGCGCAAGAAAAGATTGCCTTCCAAGGCCTGCCGGCCCGTATCTGCTGGATCGGCGCTGGGGAGCGACACCTGGCGGGCCTGAAGTTCAACGAGCTGGTGCGCGAAGGAAAGGTGAAGGCGCCCATCGTCATCGGTCGAGATCATCTCGATAGTGGCAGCGTGGCTTCACCCAACCGCGAGACCGAGGCCATGAAGGATGGCAGCGATGCCGTGAGCGATTGGCCGTTCCTGAACGCCATGACCAGCGTCGCGGGCGGCGCTTCGTGGGTGAGCATCCATCATGGTGGCGGCGTGGGCATGGGCTATAGCCAACACGCGGGCGTGGTCATCGTGGCCGATGGTACCGAGCGCGCTGATCGCTGCCTCGCCCGTGTGCTGTGGAATGATCCCGCTACCGGCGTGTTTAGACATGCGGATGCAGGGTATGAGGAAGCCACCGAACACGCAAAAAAAATCGGCCTGCATATTCCGATGGCGTGAATTCCAGGGCACCGCACGAGCAGGCAGATCCAGGCTCATGCATTGAACCCGGATCCTGCATTTGGACAGGATGAAATTGGCTTCAGGCATCAGGCTGCAGGCTTCAGGCAAAGAATCGCATCGCATTGGATTGTGCTGTTGGTGATGCGAACCTGAAGCCTGTAGCCCGAAGCCTGAAGCCAGCGGGAATCGCGCAATCGCAAAATCCGGGTTGAACAGGTGTGGACCGGGAAAATTTCTTTTCTGAAATTTCCACAAGCGATTGTCATGCTCGCCGTGATGATCGGTGTCGGGCTCTGGCTTGCGGTTTGGCGAAGATGCGCGTGGGCTCTATCGGCCGTCGCGCAAGGATCCCGGAAGGCCTTCTAAAAGCCTTATTTTCCATGGAAAAATTCTCCATTCCCCATGACCGAGCCATGACCCTCCGCATGCTCTGATTCTCTAGAATTAAAGTCTGCGATGGTCATCACTGAACCCGAATGTCCGGTATTCCCAGGCCTCAATCTTGAGGACTTGCGCGTTTCGCATGTGCGCGGGCCGGTGACCCAGCAGATCCGTCAGGCGGTTTTGCGGGCCGGTGGACAACCTGCCTGGGAATCGCTGCTGGCGCAGGTATCCGAGCCATGCCGAAATCTGTTTTTAAGCCCCATCGGGAGCTACGAATGGGTGGATGCGGATCTCGCGGCGGAAATGAACACGGCCTTCCTGGAACTGAAGGGCCTGGAATGGATCCGGTCGCGGGGCAGAAATGCGGCACGGGAACAGCTCCTTACGGTCCATCGTTGGCTGATCAAGCTGGCGAGCCCCGAATTTCTCCTGAGCAACACACCACGGATCCTGGGTCTCTACTACCGCGGATGCAAAGGTGCCGTGCATCATGTGGGCGCGGGCGAGGCCACCCTGAATCTCTGGGCACACGGCTATTACCCCGAATGGTTTTCCCATGGCCTCGTGGGCTGGTTGGAGAGCGCCCTTGAACTGAGCGGCGCCAAGGATCTGCGTATCCACCACCAATCACCGACAGGACATGGCTTGGATTCAGTGTGCCATCGCTATCGCGTGACCTGGGAAGGCTGAAGACAAGAATTCCAGTCCTTCACTTCCGATGCCTGGTTGGGACCAGCAACGACACAACCTCTTCATCCGTGGTCTGGGTGAAGTCGTCATAGAACTGGCCCACGGCGCTGAACCAGGGCGGTTGCATGAGGCACACGATTTCGTCGGCCTCTTGGGAAAGCCGGGCCAGCGTGTCGGGCGGCGCCACGGGTACGGCGAGCACCAGGTGGGCGGGATGGGCGCGCCGCAGGGCCTGAAGGGCCGCCTGGGCGGTGATGCCCGTGGCGAGCCCGTCATCCACCAGAATCACGGTGCGGCCTTCCAGATGAAACGCGGGACGGTTGCCGCGATAAAGCGCAAGGCGGCGCTGGGCCTCGATTTCCTGATCTTTCACATCGCCGCGCAATTGAGCTTCGGTGAGCCCCAGCTCTTTCAACAAGGGATGGTTCCACACCACTTCAGGCTGGTCAAGCAGGACGAGCGCGCCTACGCCAAGCTCTTTGTGGAAGGGCGCGCCGATCTTGCGGACCACCACAATGTCGAGGGATGCGCTCAGAGCCGAGGCCACTTCGGCTGCCACGGGCACGCCACCCCGGGGCAACGCCAACACGATGGGAGCCTTGCCCTTCAGATGTGACAGAGCCTGTGCCAAGCGCCGCCCAGCCTGCTGCCGGTCACGGAAGCGACTGGATTGAATGCTGTTTTCCTGAGAGATGCTCGCCATGGCCCGCACCAGTTCATTTATTTCTCAAGATTATGAGCCCTCCAGCTATCGGGCGCAGGGCGCCCTCCTGTTCACTACGTTCGCAGAGCTGGAGCCTCTATGCCGTACCACTAGGATCAGGGCTGTCTGCCATCCCGCAGCTCCCGTTAGACTCAAGAGATGTCGAGACCCTGCCCCTGCACGTCCAAGCTCACCTACGATCGCTGTTGCCAGCCCTTCATTGAGGGGAAGAAGGCCGCGGAAACCGCTACCCTGCTCATGCGCAGCCGCTTTTCCGCCTACGCGCTGGGGAAGGTGGACTACCTGTTGAAGACCACCTCAGAAACCGAAAGGGCCAAGCTTGTTCGCGATGAACTGGCCCAGTACTGCCGCACCATAAAGTGTGTTTCGCTCAAGATCGTCTCGGCAGAGCAGGGGGGACCGGGGGATGAAACCGGCACCGTGAAATTTCACGCCAGCCTTCAAGTGAACGGCAAGCGCCAGCTTCACATCGAACTCAGCCGTTTTGTCAGGGAAGCGGGCGCCTGGGTCTACGTGGATGGCGACACCAACTGATGCCATTCAATCAACAATCAGATCTTCAAGGTTCAGATATCCTGAAACGAGGCAGTTCCCGATGGATGCGACCTACTAAGCTAGGCCCTTCGAAGATCAATGCAGTGTAGATCTGAGCCAGGACAGCGCCGTCTTTCAGGGCTTCGGCCACATCTTCTGCTGAACCAATGCCGCCGCAGGCCATCAGGGGCAGACGACCCCTCAGTGCTTCCAATAACCGCAAGCGTACGGCTCTGGACTTGGCGGCAAGACCTTTGCCGGAAAGGCCGCCCTGGCCCCAGGCCGCGACCTTGTTATGGTTTACGGCGCTCACGATGCTTCGATCCAAGGTCGTATTGGTGGCGATGAGGCCTGAAATCCCTGAAGAAACGGCGACTTCCACGATGGCATCGAGCTCCTCGAAAGCCAGATCCGGCGCCAGCTTGAGCAGGAGGGGTTGAGCTTCCAGACCCATTTCCTTCCGAAGTTCAAGCATTCCGGAAAGCAGAGGTTTCAGTGCCTTCGGTGCCCGAAGATTCCGTAGGCCAGG
This sequence comes from Holophagaceae bacterium, assembly GCA_031419915.1. Classification (GTDB taxonomy): domain Bacteria; phylum Acidobacteriota; class Holophagae; order Holophagales; family Holophagaceae; genus JANXPB01. The sequence goes on along the minus strand of JANOLT010000473.1, from coordinate 6,833 downwards.
CGTGTTGGGACTGCTCACGTTGAGCGCGATGTAGTCCACCTGCGGGGCGATCAACCGATAGGCCGCGGCGTAATCATCAAGGGCATTTTCTTCGGGCGTGGTCTTGTTCTTGCCAAGATTGCCGCCAATGATGAGGCCTGCGGGGCGCTGCTTCAATCGTGCGGCCACCACTTCAGCGCCCTCGCTGTTGAAGCCCATGCGATTCAGAATTATGCCTTCCGAAGGTAGGCGGAACAGGCGCGGGCGGGGGTTTCCGGGTTGGGGTCGGGGCGTGACGGTGCCGATCTCCACATGACCGAAGCCCATGGATTTCCATAAAGGCAAGAGCTTGGCCCCTTTGTCGAGACCAGCCGCCAGTCCCAGAGGGGAAGGGAAACGCAGGCCAAGGGCATCCACCGCAAGGGCAGGCTCCAGCTTTGGATCAGGTAGCGGAAACCGCTGTGCCAGTCCACCGGCCCAGAACGCCAGATCGTGCGCCCGCTCAGCGTCTAGGCAGAACAACACCGGGCGAAAAAGGCGGTAGAAGTTTGACATTATTGCTTGGGTGAAGTGGTCGCCACCACAGTCACAGTGGCCGTATCCGAGACGCCCGGATGATCCTCCCGCTGGGCCTTCACATGGTAGGTGCCGACGCTTGAAGGCGCGGTGTAGAGGCCCGTCCGCGTGATTTCACCTCCACCGGCTTCCACCACGGTCCAAGTCACGGGCTGGCGCGGAAAGCGGGGACCATCGGGCTCGTAGTTGATCTGTGCGCTGAAGCTTTGGGTTGCGCCGGGGGCCAAGGTCACGGTTTTGGGACTGAGTGTGAGGCTGGGTTTGAAGGCGGGTTTGTAGGCGACGGCATGGTCACTTTGAAGGCCGCCAACGCTCACGCGGGCTTTTCGCGTGGGGGGGGTGAGATCGCCGCCGGCGCAGGCCATCAGCGGAATCGCAAGGTTAAGGACCAGTAAGATTTGCATGAATTCATACCTCCATTTCACGAACATCCATCATCACCAGGGGCGGTTCGGTCCTGGCTTGCACTTCTTCCTTCGTCACGCCGGGCGCTACTTCTACTAAAAGCAGGCCATCACGGCCCGGTATCACGTCAATGACCGCCAGCTCCGTGATGATTCGATCCACGCAGCGCGTGCCCGTGAGCGGCAGATTGCATTTACGCAAAATCTTGAACTCACCGTTCTTGTTGGTGTGATCCATGACCACCACCACGCGCTTGGCCGCGGCCACGAGATCCATCGCGCCCCCCATGCCCTTGATCATTTTTCCTGGGATCATCCAGTTGGCCAGGTTGCCTTCGATATCCACCTGCATGGCGCCCAGGATGCTCAAGTCAATCTTGCCACCGCGGATCATGGCGAAACTCTCAGCGCTCGAGAAGAAACTCGCGCCGGGCACCGTGGTGACGGTCTGCTTACCTGCGTTGATGAGATCCGCGTCCACTTCATCCGGCGTGGGGAAGGGCCCCATGCCCAGCAATCCGTTTTCGCTTTGCAGGATGACTTCCATGCCTTCAGGAATGACGCCCGCCACCAGCGTGGGAATGCCGATGCCAAGGTTCACATAGAAACCATCCTGCAGTTCACGTGCTGCGCGGCGGACGAGCTGGTCGCGGGTCAGGGGCATTGATGCTCCAGAGTTTCAATCTTCAGCCGTTGCGGCAAAATTATTTAATCATTGTGGTGGTGTACCGGCATAAGGGGCTGTATCACACTGGCCAGAAAGGTGCTGGCCACTGCGCAACGGCCCCTAAGCATAGCGGAGGTCGTAGCTATTGCCTGGTGACTGATGGATTGCCCACGGTTCAATCTTCGTATTTGGCCCGGTAAGCCCCGAAGAAGATCGCGTTCAGGAAGGCGCGGGTGGTGAAGGCGCTCATGCCTCGGAATACGGGATCGCCTGCGAAAAGAATCACGGCGCCCGCGCCGCGACGTTCCCGAAGAGCGTAGGACGTAAGCCGCAGCCGCGGTTCCAGGGCCTTGGGCAGCAGACCGGAAACTTTCAATGGCTCACCTTCGGAAAGGTTTTTTGAGTCCTTTAAATCTTTCAGATCTTTCTTTGGATTGCCCGGATAGAAGATCGGATTCTCGCCGCCGGGGCTTAATTCCAGGATGCTGTCGCTGGTGTTCAACACGGCGGCATCGGCGGTGTGCAGGCCCCAGGCCAGGGGATGGCTCAGGTCCACCCTCACATGAAGCAGCGCGCCGGGAATGGTCTCTTGCAGATCACGTTGTTCGCGGCCGGACCAGGGTTGGATGAGATCGGGCGCATCGGGCTTCGGTGCTTCGCGCTTGGGATCTTTTTCTTTCAGCCGAGCCTCTTCGGCCTTTTTTGAAAGGAACTGGAAACCTGCCTCCGCAAGACCCGCGCGGCTGGCGTAAACAGCGCCACCCTGAAGGCCAAGCAGCACGCCGCCGTCCGTGGTCCAGGACTTGAGCTTGGAAGTTCCGTCCTCACCCAAGATCCGCTGCCAGCCCTTTCCAGCGGAATTATCATCAACCAGAATGATGTGTGTGTAGCGATGCAGTTGGGCACTCCCAATCTGTTCGGCGCGCACATGGGCGAACGCGATACCTGTCTCGCGAAGGGTGTGCATCACCGCGCCCAGGGCCGTTGGATCCACAGGGCGATCAACCAGCACTGCCACCTTTGGAGCAGTCAGGGTGTAGACGCGATCTGAGCCGAGATCCGGCCCCGAATCTGAAAGGGCGGTGTCGGCCGCTAGAACAGGATGGTGGTTTCGCGCTGCGAGATCTCGGATCCGGGCCAACAATTTTGCGCCATCGTTCAGGCGCAACGGGAACACCACGGCGCCTGGTTCGAAACGCTGATTCGCCATCCCGAAGGGTTCGGTGGCCACGGTTCCTCGAAAACCTTCACTGAGCAGGGTCGCCAGCGTGCGTTCCCGGCCTTCAAAACCCGCGGGCAGGATGTAGGCGGAGCGGGCTTCAGGAATGGATGCAGCGCTTGGTTCAGGGATCGGCTCAACACCCACTTTCGGTCGCGCTTTCGCGTACCAGGCGGGCACATTGAAGGTTAAGGGAAGACTCCAACCGGTGACGTCGTAACTGGGCTTGGGGCCCATTTTCGCTTCCTTTTGGAGCAGCGCTTCGGCCAGCGCGCCGAGAGGCTGATCCAGTGGAACCAGGTAGCTCCCGGGCTTGATCGTGGCCGGCAGAACTCCCACACCAATGGGTTCAAGATTGGCGGTGCCCAGTCCTTCTGTCATGCGCTGCACTTCAATGCCGTTGCGGCGCAACAGCCCCACAAGGGCTCTGGAACGGCCTGGATCGGGGCCCTCGGCGATGAAGAAGGCACCCGCACGTTCTCCAAGGCTCATGCGCTCCCGGCGAACTTTTTGAAAATCCACAAGCAAGGCCTCGCGGTTTTCAGAGGCTGTTTGCACGGTGGCCAGGCTCGCGGTGAAGTGGCGCTGAACGCGCTTTTCCAGCGTCAGGGTTTCACCATCCCGGCGGCGGTACGCCAAACCAACCTGGCCCGCCATTTCAAAAGTCATGCCCACGGCGCCGTGAAGGCTGGGCCAACTATCGCCGTAGCTGGGATAGAACAGATCGAAAACATCTTTACTGAAAAACGTGAATTCATTGGCGTCAAAAGCCCTGGCTACGCCCTTGCCGAAGGTCTGCTGCCAGTGCCCCGAAATAGGCGTGGGGATGGCATCGTGGATCGGCTGCATGGTGGGTGGAAAGTAGTAGCTGCTTTCCGCGGACATCTCATGGTGGTCCGCCAACACCTGGGGATTCCATTGCAGGTAGGCCACCGCCTTCGCACGGCTCTCATCTTGAGTCTGCCAAGCCCAGTCGCGGTTGAGATCGAAAAGGCGGTGGTTGAAACGCCCGCCAGGCCAACGGCTGGTATTTTGCGCATCCTGTGGATCCGACGGATTGATCCCTTGAATGACTTCCGACACCGCCTGGATGGCCCGCTCCCGGCCATCGGGATTCTGTGTGAGATCCAGCAGCAGCACCACGCGGTCCAGCTGCTTTAAAACATCGGCATCCAGAGCGGCGGCATAGTGATAGGCCACGGCAAGCGATGCCTCGCTGCCGCTGGGTTCGGCGCCATGGATGCTGTAGCCCAGCCACACAAAAGCGGGATTGGCGCTGGCGATGCGCTCGGCCTCAGGGCTCGGACAGCTTCGAGGGTCCGCGAGCTTGGCGTTATTTGCCCTCAGCTGATCCAGATTCGCGATATTGGCGGGGCTGCTGATGATCAAGAAGGGCTGGGGGCGGCCTTCTTCGGTGATGTTCAGCGTGAGCAGCCTCACGCGGTCGGGCGCCGCGGCCGCGAGGGCGCTCGCGTAGGCCACGAGATCCGTGTGATGGGTGTAGGCCTTGCCTGCGTTGGGGAGCGGGACTTCAGCGCGATAGCTTTTGGATGGAAACCAGATAGGCCGTGGCGCTTGGGTGGGCGCCGACATTTGCGCAAACAAGGGCAAAGCCAGGAGGACTGAAAACGCGACTGCCTTCATGAATATTTCCCCTTAGAGTTCGAGGTAAGCAGGCCCCACATTGGTGATTGTTCCGGCGCCGAAGGTGATCAGCAGATCCCCTTCTTTGGTGAGACTTCTCAGGAATTCCGGCAGGTCTTCCACCTTGGGGACAGAGTGAACCTCTCGCTGGCCATGGGCTCGCAAACCCGTCACGACACTTTCTCCCGAAATACCTGGGATGGGTGGCTCATTTGCGGCGTAGATGTTGGTGATGACGACAACATCCGCTTCGAAAAAAGCGCGGGAGAATTCTTCGAGCAGGGCCTGGGTCCGGGTGTACCGATGGGGCTGAAACGCAGCAATGATGCGACGTTCTGGAAATCCCTTTCGCGCGGCATTCAAGGTGGCGGCGATCTCGGTGGGATGATGGCCGTAGTCATCCACCACCAGTACGCCATCCTTTTCACCTTTTTTGGTGAAGCGTCTATCGGCACCGCTGAAGGTCGCCAAACTGGTCCGGATCTGGTCCTTGGTCACGCCCAATTCGAGCGCCACGCCAATGGCGGCCAGCGCGTCGAGCACCATGTGATGGCCCGGCACGTTAATGGAAAAATCGCCGATATCTTCGCCGAAGGCCGTCACGGAAAAAGTGGTGGAAAACCCATCCTGATGGATGTCCTGGGCTCTTAGATCCACCTGTGGATTTGTGCCGTAGGTCTTCACCTGGCGCTTGAGCAAAGGCCGCACATGGGCCACGTTCGGATCGTCCATGCAGGCGAATACGGATCCGTAGAAGGGCACCTTGTTGGCAAATTCCACGAAGGCTGCGCGTATTTCCTCAATGTCCTTGTAATGATCCAGATGCTCACGATCAATATTGGTGATGACGGCAAGGGTGGGATTCAGCATCAAAAAACTTCCATCGCTTTCGTCTGCTTCCGCCACCAGGTAATCGCCCTTTCCGAGCTTGGCGTTGGAACCGATAATTCCGAGCTTGCCGCCGATGACGATGGTGGGGTCCAGGCCCGCCTGGCTCAGCACCTGGGCGATCATGCAGGTGGTGGTGGTCTTGCCGTGGGAACCTCCCACGGCGATGCCCAGCTTCAACCTCATGAGCTCCGCGAGCATCTCACCCCTTGGGATTACCGGGATCTTGGCGACGTGAGCCGCCACAACTTCCGGGTTGTCCCCCCGAACGGCGCTGGAAATCACCACAACCTGCGCACCTTCGATGTGTTTTGCCTCATGACCAAGCCTTACTTCGATGCCAATGGAACGCAGACGCTCGGTGATGGGACTCTCTTTCAGGTCTGTCCCCGAGACACGGAAACCCAAGTTCACCAGGACTTCAGCAATGCCCGACATGCCGATGCCGCCAATGCCAACGAAATGAATATGTTGAATGGTGCCAAACACGAGAAGTCCCCCTAACCCCTAGCATAGCCTTCGCCGCGGACCCACACTTAGAAGGAAGTGGCACGGCTTTGGATATTGCATTTCCGAAACCTACCCAACTTCAGGAGGTGCCCATGAACGGACCCAGAATCGTAGCTTTCATCACAGCCGCCGGTTGCTTGGCCACCGGCCTCTTTGGCCAGGATCGTGGTAGGCAGCAGGTACCCACTGAACGTCAGATACCCTCTGAACGTCAGATGACACCACTTCAGAGGGGCTCGTCGGATAGTCGTGGAGGGGATCAGAGAGGTTTTGGTGGCGGTCGCCCGACGGCGGATTCGCCAGGTTCAAGAGGGTCATCGTTTTCCGCGACACCTGATCGCAGAACTGCGGTGAACACTCTGGCCGTCCGCGGCGTGTTGACCAGTGACGTGAATACTCGTTTTTATAACCGGGACCACTATTGGCAACCCTACCTGTTCCCGCCCAATTCCGTGTTCTGGGGCCGCCGGGATTTGATGGCCGAGATCCAGTTCATGTCTAGGCAGGGCTTCGTGGCTACCACTCGCGTGGCGGACGACGCGCTGGAAGTGAGCGACTACGCCAACTTCCCCCAAGGCTGGAAAGGTTACGCGTTTGTAGTGCCCGCCAAAGGCACGCTGCACGTGAGCCTGAACCACGTGAACCGTGGCTGGTTCCGCCTGGTCATGATGAACAAGTGGGGCGATTTGCAGGCGGGGATGTTGCAAAATCTGATCTACACGGGCAATCCCGAAGTGACCTTCAAGAATCCCAAGGACGAAGCCCAGGCGGTCTACGTCATCGCCGATGATCCGGGCTGGATGTCCTCCAAGGCCTATCCCTTCCAGCTCACCGTGCAGCGCTCCTGGGATCCCAGCACCGTGGACCTGAAAGACGTGAAAGTGGCCCAAGGCGTGTGGGGCAATCACCAGGACATGAGCGCCCAATTCCGGCGTCCCACCTGGGT
>JANOLT010000472.1:0-3703 GCA_031419915.1 Holophagaceae bacterium | reverse complement strand
CCGGGATTGATGGCCGCGTCCGTCTGGATGACCCCACGGATGGCGTTGCCGAGATTCGATGATATTTCACGATTCAGGGCCGAGACGATACCACTGGTCAAGGTGTGGTCCAGGCCGTAGGGATTGCCGATGGCGTAGGTGATTTGGCCCACCCGTAATTCCGTGGACTTGCCCAGTGGCAGCGGTTTCAGGTGATCGAGGGGCGCGAAAACCTGCAGCACAGCGATGTCATAACTAAGGCTGCGACCGATGACCTGGGCCTTGTAGGTCTTGCCATTGGTGAGGGTCACGTTCAACACATCCGCCTCGTCCGTGGGGCCCTGGCCCTTGACCGAGTCGGTATTGATCACGTGCTGATTGGTCACCACGTGGCCCTGGTCGTCCCACACGAATCCGGTGCCGATCCCCGCCGGTACGTCTTCCATTTTCGGATTCGCCGCCAGAACAATGCTCGTGATGAAGACCACCGATTGCTTTGCATTTCTGAAGAGCTTGGTGGCGTTTTGTTCCGCCGGAAGCAAGGGCGCCCGGGGAGCCACGGCACGGGGTTTGGCGCCCTTGCGGGCCCTTTGGATGGCCTCCGCTTCTCGGGTGGTGATCTTGCCCTCGGGGGCCTGGGCTGACAGAAGCAGAGGGGCCAGAGCGCCAGCGAGCATCAATGTCAGCAATGTCAGCAATGAACACAGCGGATGTCTTGTTCGTTTTGTTGGATTCAATCGCATTTAGCCCTCACCTCTAGAAGAATGATGCCCTGATCGAGCCGGAAGCTCCCAACCACCGCGCCGGTACACTAAAAGACTGAGGTGTTCCAATGTCCTCCGCTACTGCTGAAATCACGAAAACCAAGGGAATCGTAGGCCCCGATGGCGTCTATCGGCCCATCCACAAGATCCGCTTCGTCACTGCCGCCAGCCTATTCGACGGACACGACGCCAGCATCAACATCATGCGGCGCATCCTGCAGGCCAGTGGGGCGGAAGTCATCCACCTGGGCCATAACCGCAGCGTGAAGGACGTGGTGGACACCGCGTTGCAGGAAGATGCCCAAGGCATCGCCATCAGCAGCTACCAGGGCGGCCACGTCGAGTATTTCAAGTACATGGTGGAGCTGTTAAGAGAGGCCGGTGCGGCCCAGGTGCAGGTCTTCGGTGGTGGCGGCGGCGTCATCGTGCCTTCTGAAATCGCTGAATTGGAATCCTACGGAATCGCCCGCATCTACAGCCCCGAAGATGGCCGCATCATGGGCCTGCAGGGGATGATCAACGACATGCTCCAGCGCTCGGATTTCGATCCGCGGAAGCATAACGCTGCCATTCCCCTGGCGCGTAAAATCACCGAGATCGAATTGGGTGATGCGTCTCTCCCCGCAAGTCCGACTCCCACAAAGACCATTCCCGTCCTCGGCATCACGGGCACTGGCGGCGCCGGCAAGTCGTCTCTCACGGACGAACTGGTGCGTAGATTCCTGGTGGACTTTCCAGAAAAAAAGGTCGCCATCCTGAGCGTAGACCCCACCAAGCGCAAGACCGGCGGCGCGCTGCTGGGCGACCGTATCCGCATGAATGCCATCTTTCACCCGGACTTCAGGGCAAGGGTTTTCATGCGCAGCCTCGCCACCCGCAGCGCCCACAAGGCCACCTCCCATGCGCTGGTGGCGGCCATCCATGAGGCCAAGGCCGCGAACTTTGATTTCGTCATCGTGGAGACGGCAGGTATCGGTCAAAGTGATTCGGAAATCACGGACATGGTGGATGTCTCCATGTACGTGATGACCCCGGAATATGGCGCGGCCACCCAGCTTGAAAAAATAGACATGATTGATTTCGCCGATGTGGTCGTGCTCAACAAGTTCGACAAGCGTGGCGCCGAGGATGCCCTGCGCGATGTGCGCAAGCAGTTCCAGCGGGCGCGAAAACAGTTCGATGCCGATCCCGAAACCTTGCCTGTCTACGGCACCATCGCAAGTCAATTCAACGACCCGGGAACCAACTGGGCCTACGTCAACATCGTCAAAACGATTGCAGACAAAACCGGCGTCGGCTGGACTCCCGGCTTGCAGGCCGCGGCGGAGGCCTCCACCAAGCGCGCCATCATTCCCGGTGAACGGGTGCGCTACCTGGCCGAAATCGCCGACACCGTGCAGGGCTACAAGCGCTGGGCGACCAAGCAGGCGGATTGCGCTGAGACCGCCTATGCCCTTTATTCGACCCTGCTCACGCTGGGCGATCATATTCCCGCCATGGCGGAGTTCTACGATGCCGTGCAACTTGTGGAAGACGTTGATGGCATGAATGGCGACGCCATTCTGCTACTGCGGCAGCGCTACCAGGAACATTTGAGCGAGCTCAATAACGGCTGCCGCGGCCTGCTCGCCGACTGGGAGCGCACCCGCCACACCTTCACCGATGACGAGAACACCTACGTGGTGCGCGGCAGGGAAATCTGCACCAAGAACTACACCGAATCCTTGAGCGGGACCAAGGTTCCCAAGATCGCGCTACCGAATTCAAGAAGCTGGGGCGATCTGCTCGGGTGGCAATTACTGGAGAACATTCCAGGACGCTTTCCTTTCACCGCGGGCGTCTTCGAGTACAAGCGCATGGGCGAGGATCCCACCCGCATGTTCGCGGGCGAGGGCACGCCCGAGCGCACCAACAAGCGCTTCCACTACGTGAGCAAGGGCCAGCCTGCGGCGCGCCTCAGCACGGCCTTTGACAGTGTCACGCTTTACGGCGAAGACCCTGAACAACGCCCCGACATCTACGGGAAAGTTGGCAACAGCGGCGTCTCCATCTGCACCTTGGACGATGCGAAAAAGCTGTACAGCGGTTTTGATCTGCTGGCGCCCACCACCAGCGTGAGCATGACCATCAATGGTCCCGCACCTATTCTGCTGGCTTTTTTCATGAACGCCGCCATGGATCAGCGAGCGGAAAAGTGGCTGCTGGAACATGGCCAGATGGAAGCAGCTCAGAAAAAAATTGACGCGCTTTACAGAGCCAAGGGCCTTGGCCGCCCCACTTACTCGGGTGCCCTCCCCGAAGGTAACACCGGGCTGGGGCTGGCGCTGCTGGGCGTTACCGCCGATGAGGTTCTGTCGGCTGACGTATACACCGCGCTACGCGCCGAAGCGTTGCAGACCGTGCGCGGCACCGTGCAGGCGGACATCCTCAAAGAAGACCAGGCGCAAAACACCTGCATCTTCAGCGCTGAATTCGCGCTTCAGGTCATGGGCGATATCCAGCAAAGCTTCATCTCTGAAAAGGTTCGTAATTTCTATAGCGTTTCCATCAGCGGCTATCACATCGCCGAAGCTGGCGCGAATCCCATTTCACAGCTCGCTTTCACGCTGGCCAACGGGTTCACCTTCGTGGAGTACTACCTGTCCCGCGGAATGCTCATTGATGATTTCGCGCCGAATCTTTCCTTCTTCTTCAGCAATGGCCTGGACGCGGAATACAGCGTCATCGGCCGCGTCGCCCGGCGCATCTGGGCCACCGCCATGCGCGAGAAATACCACGCCAACGAGCGTAGCCAGAAATTGAAGTACCACATCCAGACCTCGGGCCGTTCGCTCCATGCCCAAGAGATTGATTTCAACGATATCCGCACCACGTTGCAGGCGCTTTACGCCATCTCCGACAATTGCAATTCGCTGCACACCAATGCCTACGACGAAGCCATCACCACCCCAACCGAAGCC
>JANOLT010000471.1:0-6550 GCA_031419915.1 Holophagaceae bacterium | reverse complement strand
GCCAGTGGTGGTCAGCTCTTCTCGTGTTTCCGGAACGAGCGTCACCATGTATGGCTTGGGTCCGATGACCGATTCCAGAGCCTCAGGCGTGGCCGCGCACTCGACGTTCAATGGCAATGACAGCACTTCTTTCAGAACTTTGAGGTCCCGATCCTGGATATGGCGCCGATCCGCTCGAAGGTGGACCGTGATGCCACCGCAACCCGCGCTTTGGGCCGCCAGCGCCGCCGCCACGGGTTCCGGTTCACGCCCCCCCCGCACCTGGCGCAGCGTCGCCACGTGATCAATATTCACGCCCAGGTGTGGACTCAAGAGGGTGCTCCCATTGATGCAATCATATAGATAGGCAAAGATACCAGACTCCAGGCTTCAGGCTTCAGACTTCAGGCCACAGACTTCAGACTGCGTTGCTGCGGGTGTTCCACCCTTGGGGTGGACTGCGAGCTGCCGACGCGGCCAACATCGAAGCCCGCGAAGCCCGAAGCCTGAAGCCCGAAGCCCGAAGCCTGAAGCCCGAAGCCTGAAGCCCCTGCCATCAGATACTTGGAGTTTGATTTTCACGGCAGGCAATAGGGGGCTTCATGACATCCCCAGGTCAGCGCGGGCGGCAGTCTCAAGTGCATGCATGGCTGAGGCCAGCAACGCGGGTTCCCTGGCTTCGGCCATAAGGCGCAGCTTGGGTTCCGTCCCGGACCAGCGCACGACCAGCCTCAAGGATCCTCCCACGCCACCGTGGCGGGCTTCCAGATCATTCATGGCGGCGCTCAAAGCTATGCACTCCTTCAACGCCCTGCGTTCCTTGGGATTCAGATTCACCAATTTCAGTGGCCAGGGCTCGAAGCGCCAGGACCAGCGCTCGGCCTTGGGACGGCGTAACAGGGCCCGGAGCAGAGCTATGGCCGTGGCCAAACCATCTCCCGAGGGCCCTTCGCGCTTCTGGATCAGGTGGCCCGAGGCCTCTGCGGCCAGGTCCCAGCCTCGGGTCTGAAGTTCACGCAACAGGAATTTGTCTCCGACCGGCGTTCGCACGAAGGCCACGCCTCGCGCGACAAGCGCTGCTTCCAGGGCTCCATTGGTCATCACGGTGCCCACCACACCGGGAAGTGACTCATCCGCGTCCAGACGATCCTGGGCCAGCAGCCAGAGCATCTGATCGCCGTCCACCAGTGTCCCTTGGGAGTCCACCAACAGGCATCGGTCGCCGTCTCCATCGAAGGCGATACCGAGTTGGGCTCCAGAGGCTTTTACGGCATCCCGTAGGGCTTCCAGATGGGTGGATCCCACCCCCACGTTGATGCGTTCACCATTCGCCGGGACGCCGATCCAGCTCGTGTTTCCCCTCAGCACCCCGGAGGCGAAGGGAGCCGTGGCCCCATGGGCGCAATCTACGATGATCGGAAAATCATCCGGCAGTTCTACGGCGCCGAGATGGTTCAGATATCTTTCCACCGGACTTTGTTCTGGATGCAGAAGCGGAAGGGGCGAATTCGACACAGCCGCCATTCCAAAAGCAGCTTCAATGGCTTGTTCCTCTTCTTCTTCGAGTTTCTCACCCAACCCATTGAAGCCCTTGATGCCATTGTCTTCGGGTGGATTGTGGCTGGCGCTGAGCATGACGCCCCAGGCTCCGGGCGTTTGTTGCGTGAGCCAGGCGACGGCGGGCGTCGGGACCATGCCGAGAATGATGGTGTGAAAGCCCCCAAGACCCTGAAGGAAGGCCTGGGCCATGGGCTCGGAGCTCGTGCGGGGATCCCATCCCAGGACGAGGGTTGTAATGCCCCTTGACCTTGCCACCTGGCCCCAGGCCTGGCCCCATCGGGCCACTTCAGAAAGACTTAAAGGGGTTTCATAGGCGCGGCCACGAATGCCGTCGGTACCAAAATAATTCAAGGACATGTCCTCCAAGGTAACTCGTGTGTCCTGAAGACGCGATAGCCCATAGCCTCTGCTTCTTGGTGGGCTACGGTCGTAAGCCCGTCCCGACCGAGCGGGGGCAGTTCCGGCGTGCCATTCCGCCAGGCGAGAAACCGTTTGCGAGAGATGCCGATGCAAAACCGTTCCTGCGGCCAGGACAGCAGCGCCGGAAGCCGTGGGAGCAATTGCCAAAGAGCGGAGTCCTCCAGGAAGGTCGTCCCGAATCCGAATCCTGGATCCAGGAGAATCCTTTCCCGCGCGATGCCAGCGTTGAGCAGGATCTCCTGCACATCCCGCAATTCAGAAAGAGCCAGATCCGCGCTGCGGGATGAGGGATCGCTGTAATCGGGCATCCAGAAGGAGCCATCTTTCATTCGGCTGCGCATGGCGATGAGTCCGCAATCTGAACCTTTAGCCAGTTCAAGCATCGCGGGATCCGAAAAACTGGTGACATCATTCAATACGGAGATGCCGGCAGCCAGGCCTTTCACGGCCACCTGGGCGTGCCGCGTATCAAGGCTCAGTGGAATTTCTGGAAGATGCTCTTGAAGCATCGCCAGCACGGGTTCCAGTCGTGCCCACTCTTCTGCCGGTGTCACACCGGCTGCTCCGGGGCGGGTACTTTCGGCGCCCAGATCGAACATTTTCGCGCCGGAGGCCGCTAGCCTCCGAGCCTGCGCCAGCGCCATTTCGGGCATCAAAAATCGTCCACCATCGCTGAAAGAATCCGGCGTGATATTCAGGATCCCGATGAAAAAAGGGCCACTTATGGGAAGTGGCCCTTTCGCTGGATGGAAGAAATCTTTCATGCGGGATTCAAAGCGGGATCGAGTCCTGGATCTGATTTTTTTTCATCGGTGGCGGTGGTGCCCATGTTGCCGTCGGTGTCGCCGGTTCCAGGAGCGGGGCGGGGCGGAAGCGTGCCGCCTTTCATGAGTAGTGCCACGTCATTGCCGTCCAGGGTTTCGCGGACCAACAGCGCCTCGGCGATGGCGACAAGCAAGTCCCGCTTTTCGAGAATGATCTTTTTGGCCGAATCGTAGTTCCGCATCACGATTTCGTGCACCTCAAAATCAATCACCCGGGCGGTGTCCTCGGAGAAGTTTCGCTGGTGGCCGTAATCTCGCCCCAGGAAGATCTCCTGCTGCGCACCGCCAAAATTAAGCGGGCCAAGCTTGTCACTCATGCCGTACTCCGTGACCATGGCGCGGGCCATGTCCGTGGCCTGCTGAATATCATTGCTGGCGCCGGTGGAGAACTGGTTGAAGAAGACTTCCTCGGCGATGCGACCGCCCATGGAGATGGCGATGCGGCCTTCCATGAATTCCTTGGTGGTGTTGTAGCGATCTCCCACGGGCAGCTGCCATGTGACGCCCAGGGCGCGGCCGCGCGGAATGATCGTCACCTTGTGCAGCGGGTCGGCTCCCTGGACTGTGACGGCCAGGACTGTGTGTCCCGCTTCGTGGTAGGCAGTGATTTTTTTGTCTTCGTCCGTCATCACCATGGAGCGCCGCTCGGAACCCATGTAGACCTTATCTTTCGCGTTCTCAAAGTCCGACATCTCCACCCATTTCTTATTGGTGCGGGCGGCATACAGGGCGGCTTCATTGCAGAGGTTGGCGAGATCAGCACCGGCGAAACCTGGGGTTCCACGGGCGATGACTTCCAGGTCCACGTCGGGCGAAAGTGGAATTTTGTTGGCGGTGTGGACCTTCAGGATTTCGAAACGGCCCTTCACGTCCGGCCGGTCCACCACCACTCGGCGATCGAAGCGGCCGGGGCGCAGCAGAGCGGGATCGAGCACATCCGGGCGGTTGGTGGCGGCGATGAGAATGACGCCCTCGTTGCCTTCAAAGCCGTCCATTTCCACCAGCAATTGATTCAGTGTTTGTTCGCGCTCGTCGTGTCCGCCACCCATGCCCGCGCCGCGATGGCGTCCCACGGCATCGATCTCATCAATGAAAATGATGCAGGGCGCGCTCTTCTTCCCTTGTTCGAAGAGGTCGCGGACTCGGGATGCGCCAACGCCCACGAACATCTCGACGAAATCCGAGCCGGAAATGGAAAAGAACTGCACCTTGGCTTCGCCGGAAATGGCTCTCGCGAGGAGCGTCTTGCCGGTGCCCGGAGGGCCCATGAGCAGCACGCCTTTGGGGATCTTCCCGCCGAGTTTCACGAACCGGGCTGGATCCTTCAGGAAATCCACTATTTCCTTAAGTTCTTCTTTGGCTTCGTCACAACCGGCCACATCGGCAAAGGTGATGCGCTTATTGGAGCTGGACACGCCCTTGGCGCGGGCCTTCCCGAAGGACAGGGCCTTGTTGCCGCCGGATTGGGCCTGACGCATGAACACGAACCAGAGCACCACGAACACCAGCAAAGGTCCCCAGAAAATCAGGAGGTACATGAACTGGTTATCCGAAGGCTTGGTGGCCTTGAATTCATCAAGTTTGGGTGGCTCTTCCTGCCGCCAGCTAAGGATCACCTTGCCCAAGTCCTGCATGGGTGGGGCGATGGTCTTGAACTTCTCGATCTGGTCGCCCTTGGCGTTACGGAAGGACGCGCGATAGGTGCCTTCTACATCCTGGCCCGAAAGGGTCACTGTCTTGTATTTCCCCGCCACACCTTCGGCAATGAAGGTGGAGAAGGGGACTTCCTGCACGTTGTTGGTTTTGGGAATCTGGATGATGGCCACGTAGACCAGCACCACGATCCCAACCCAGACAAGCATGCTTTTGACGGCTGAATTCAAAATGAGCCTCCTTAAGGCCTACCCTAAAAGCCCTACGGGCTTCGCAGCCTTTCAGTTTAACCCGCCTGGGGAAGCAGGGCCAATGCCTGATGGATGCAGGCACCAATGCAAAGGTTCATCCTTGTGCGGATCCAGGGTCCAGTGACCAAACTGATGATGCCTTCCGTGTCCCGCGAGATGGGGCACCGCCCAGCCGCCTAGATCGCGCAGCAGTGCGGCTTCCCGCGCCCAACCCAAGTGGCGAAACGCCGCCTCAAGTACCCAGCGAAGCTCATCTTCACGCCAGATTTCTGCGCGCAGCCACACCGCCGCATCCTCACCGTCGTCCAGATTCCAGCGCGTGCCACGCCAGCCCTCGACGATGCGATCCCGCAGTTCGCTGAGTTCACGCACTTGCAGGTGCGTCTCCCAGAGATGCTGATCCAGGGCCGGGGATTCCTGCCGCAAAGTCGGCAGCAGGGTGCGCCACCGGTTGCGGGGGGTGAAGCCATCGAGATTGCTGGCGTCCTCGCGCCAGGGGAGGCCCTCGCTCCGCAAATATTCGCGGAGATCTTCACGCCGTGCTTCGATGAGTGGAGACCAGCGATGCCTCTGGCGGGCGGGCAGGGGCGTCAGCGAACCCACGCCACCGCCTCGGCTGAGTCGCAGAAAAACTGTTTCGGTGTGGTCCTCAAGGGTGTGACCCGTGGCGATGATATCCGCGCCACAGGAGACTGCTTCCCGGCGAAGCCAAGCCCAGCGCAAATCCCGCGCGGCGGTCTCCAGGCCCAGGTGCTCCCGGTCCGCGTGGGCCACCACGTCGAGGCGCGCCTCGGCCAGATCCAGATCAAAGTGCCGCGCCAGTTCCCTGACGAAGTGACTGTCGTCGTGAGCTTCCGTGCGCAGTTGGTGATCCGCGTGGGCCATGGACAATTCCAGGCCCAGACTCCCGCGGAGGGAGATGAGCAGAGCCAGCAGGGCAGTGGAATCCCCGCCGCCGGAACAGGCCACCACGACGCGGCGATTTCCTAAGCCATCACCCCGATGGCGGATGCGAGAGAGCAGATTCGCTTCGAATCGGTTCACGTTTTGTTTCCAGAAGCCTTACTTTTCAATTTCTCAAGCAGACTCAGCAGGGCTTGGGGCACTGGCTTCTCGCACCAAAGGGCTTCGGCCCAATCGCAGAGAAGGAAGGATGCGAAGTGCATGGCTCGCCCTTCCACGCCGCGCCGGAAGGCCGGATGGGCGATGCGCGTGGATGCAGTCGGGTCCGCTGAAAATTGGCTGCCAAAGGCATCGAAAGCCGCCATGCGAGTGGACCAGACTTCACTGACGTCCACCACCAGATCCGGCTGGCCCGGCATTTCCCCGGCCATCCAGGCAATGGCCTTGGGCCGCCAGGGACCGCCTTCGCAGGGATAGTTTTTCAGCCCTGCGTAATAGGCCGCTTCGCGACCCAAGCGGTGGGCTCGCCGATGATCGGGGTGGCGATCCTCTGGTGCAGGAAGGATGAGCACGGCGGGCCGAAGATCCCTCAGCTTGGCCATGAGCGGGAGGCGATAGATCTCTTCTTCGGTGAAGCGCCCATCGGGAAAGCCCATGTCATGTCTCTCGATGCCAAGGATCTTGGCCGCTGCGGCAGCTTCCCCACGGCGCATTTCCGCGGTGCCTCGCGTGCCGAGATCACCACTGGTGAGATCCAGAATTCCCGCCCGGAGCCCACGCCGGGAGGCCAGTGCAAGCAACCCACCAACGTGAACCTCGGCATCGTCTGGGTGTGCGCCAATGACGAGCAGATCGAGACCTTCGCTCATGGTTCCTCCACCAGGATCAGGCTCCTGCTTCCATCCATGGATTCCAAAATACTGTGGATGAGCGTTTCATCCCGAAGCCAAAAAAGCCCTG
>JANOLT010000470.1:0-4045 GCA_031419915.1 Holophagaceae bacterium | reverse complement strand
AGGAGCCATGCGATCAGCACCATGAACGCAGTTATTCCAAGAATTCCAGGGATCACGGGATAGCTCTCCCAGACCATGCGGGCGCTGGTGCCAAGGTTTTCCAGGAACATCAGCAGCGTGCCATTCAGCCGGGTGTGGATGTAGGAATATGCGCCGAAATCGAAGGCGTAGCAGAGCAAGGTGAAGCCGAGAGCCAGGCTTCCATAGGCGCCCCAAATTCGGGCTTCAGTCTTGGCTAAGCCCACTGGCTTTCCGGCCCATCGTGCCAGCCAAGCGAGCAACAAAAACGCCACGAGCCATCCCCGGCCGCGCCTGTCATCCACCATGGCCACGGCTACCAGACCCGCATAAACGAGCAGGGAAACAATGAGGGAGGAGATGGCAATCCAGCGTCGCAAGGAGGGCACAGAACCCGCGGCATCGGCATTTGTGCGTAGCAGAAGCCACGGTGGAACCAATAGGATGGCTACCCAACGGGCGTCGAATTTGAAGCCCAGATAGAGCGCGCGGTCCAGGCCCGCTTCCCATGCCAAGCCTTGGAAATGCGCCAGGAAGGCGAGCCGCCCAAGCGTCAGCAGCAATAACAATCCAAAGCCAGCCAAGGCCAAGAATGCAGTCTTGGAGCGAGTGGGATGCGTCATTGTTTTATTGTAAGGCGTTGCGACAAAATAACTTGGTGATTGACAGGTCAGTCCAGCATAAGGGACCGTAACAAAATACCCAGAAATGCACAGGTTATTTTGTAACGGGCCCTAAGCCCGAGCCCTGAATCCAGTGGCCTGCCAGGGTTTCCAGCACATGAACGCCTGCATCCAATGGCTCTGGATCAGGCGCATGAATCGTGGCGTGTAGAACCACCGCCGCGGTGGGAAAGGCGCGGAGAAAACGATTCGCGTTGGCGGGCTCATTCTCGAATGCCAGGACAACTTCGCCCAAGTCATGCAGTTCTTCGAAGACTTGGGTCTTGAAGGCCAGGTCTTCTTCCTCCCAGGTGGGCTTGAGGCGCAGGATCACGTCGCCACCTTGTTCTTCGGGCATTGGGGGCATCGCGGGCATCGGGGGCATGGGAAAACCTGCGGACGCAAGAGCTTGAAGGGTGCCTTGCCGCATGCCCGGGTCGTCCCGGCCCGTGAGGTAGAACGTCAGGCAGCCGGCCTTCCGCACGGTCTTCACCAGTTCCACGGCGCCAGGGTAGACGCTATCCATTTTCACGAAGTGGTCTGTGAAAAAGGTGGCGCGCCAGAAATGGCGAAGTTCCGTGAGGATGGCCTTGTCGGTGAATCCGAGTTCCTGAAGATCCGCCATCACGTTCCAACCCATGCGATGCGGTTCGAGTTGATCCACGAAGGGCCGCAATTGATGGCGGAACTCAGAAAAGGCTCGTGCGATAGCCAGATTCCGCGGCCCGGTACAGAACAGCGTCGAATCCAGATCGTAAACCGCGATGGGGCGCGGCGCATTGGCAGGCCGGGTTTTCAGGCGTTCGATGGCTTCGAGGATGGGGTGGTGGGGGGACATGGGTTCCTATCTCAATGAGCCGAGCTACCCGGTTTCGCGTTCCAGATGCGGGTCATGATAAAGGCGCCGATGAGGCTGAACGGAATAATGGCGCCAACCCAAACCCAGGCGTTGGCTGGTTCGTGGCCGCTGGCGGCGATGCCATCCCAGCCATAGGTCTTGAGGATCCAGCCCAGCCCGAAACCCGTGAGGCCGGCGCCGATGTATTGGACGCCGTCCAGGGCGCCGGCCACGGTGGCTGCGGCTTTGCGCCCGCCGAAGTCCATGCTGGCCGTGCCGCTCAGCATACCGTGAACGCCGAAGATGAACATGGCGGTAAGGCCTAGCAGAACAATGGCCCACACTTGCCCGAGCCAGGTGCCGCGCCCCAGCGCCATTCCCAGCAGACAGAGCATGAGTGCTTGCGCAAGGTAGAACATGAAGGCTACGGGCGGGCGGCGGGACTGGAAGAGCTTGTCACTCATCCATCCGCAAAGCAGGCCGCCAAGGATACCGCCGCCCATGAAGGCCACGCCGGTCCACCAGAAGAGATGGGTCTTCTTGGAGAGGTTATAGACCTCCGCCAGATACTCGGTGAAGTAGAGCATCACGCCCTGCCGTACGAAGCCTGTGCAGAACTCGGCCGCGATCAGAAACAAAACGACGGGGTTGTGAAAAACTTTTTTAAACAGATCAACGAGGGGCAGGGGCGCATCTTCGGCCTCATGCGCCTTGGATCCATCCCCGGTGTCGAAGTCAGGAAATCCCGCGTGGCTGGGGCGATTGCGCACCAGAAAATAATCAATGACAAACATGACGCCCATGGCCGCGGCGGGCACGAACCAGATGACCGTCCAACTGCGGGAGCTGGCCAGTAGCCAGGCACCAATCGTGGTCGCCAGGAAGTAGCCCGACGAGATCATGATCCCGAAAATGCCACCAAAAACGCCGCGCTCATGCACGTGGAACCAGGTGCTGTTCACCTTCACCACCGCTAGCGCGCCGAAGCTCTGGAAGTACATGTTGACGGACCAGAGCAGACTCATGCTTACCAGTAGCTGCGTGGTATGGCCGCCCAGGAACATTATTCCTATCAACAGGTTCAGAAGGCCTGCGCCTAACGCACCTATAAGAATCGCCTTCCGGCCGCCGATGCGGTCTGCCAGCGGGCCGTTGAGCGCCACGCTGAGGCCGTAGGTCCAGAAGCCCGCAGTGGCGATGATGCCCATCTCGGCCTTGTCCAGGTGGTACCAGGCTCCGATATCGCTCTTGACCAAATTGAAGTTGTAGCGGCCCATGTACATGGTCGCGTAGGTCAGGCCCAACGGGAACCAGTTCATGAAACGCCGGGTTCTGTATTCGCTGCTATGGGTCACGAGATCCTTTCAGAGGCTAAAGGGCCGTTCAGGTTATGAGCACGATGTAACAATCCTGCTACTAATTCCGTATCACCACTTTTTCGATGCGCTTCTCGTAGTGGGTGCCTAGCACCAGCCGATGTACATAGACTCCTGGCGTGTGGATGTTGTCCGGATCAAGATCGCCCACCTCGACGATTTCTTCGACTTCGGCGATGCAGATCTTCCCGCAGGTCGCAGCCATGGGATTGAAGTTGCGCGCTGTTTTCCGGTAGATCAGGTTGCCCAGGCGGTCCGCTTTCCAGGCTTTCACGAGCGCGAAGTCCGCCACGATGCCTTGCTCAAGCACGCATTCACGACCGTTGAACAACTTTGTTTCTTTGCCTTCTGCTACGACGGTGCCGGCGGCGGTTGGCGTGTAAAAGGCCGGAATTCCCGCGCCGCCAGCCCGCATGCGCTCTGCCAGGGTGCCTTGGGGCGCGAACTCCAGCTCCAGTTCGCCATGAAGGTATTGGCGCTCGAATTCGGCGTTTTCTCCCACGTAGGAGCTGACCATTTTTTTGATCTGCCGATTTTGAAGCAGCAGGCCCAGACCGAAATCATCCACGCCTGCGTTGTTGGAATAACAGGTCAATCCCTTCACGCCCTTTTTCACGAGAGCCGCGATGAGATGTTCGGGTATGCCGCAAAGGCCGAAGCCACCGACGGCCAAGCTTGCGCCATCAAAAATATCCATCACAGCTTCATCAGCCGAAGCCACACGCTTGTCAATCACTTGAGCCTCCAACTCCTATTGATGCTTTGATGATGCCAGACTTGCTCAAGGAGACTGAGCGTGGGGATCACGGAATTCGTACTGATAGTGGCAATGGGGATGCTGGCGCAAGAAACGGGGAAACCAATAACCCCGCCAACATCGGCAAATCCGGCAACTTCGCCGACACTGCCGGTGGCGCCGTCCGTGCCGAATCCATTCCAGCCGGCGCCTGGCGATCCCCATCGTGACGTGCGCGAGACGCATCTTCGCGATATCAAGAAACTCACCCATACCGGATCCAATGCCGAGGCCTATTGGAGCTGGGATGGCAAGCGGATCATTTTCCAAAGCACCCGCGATGGCCGGGACTGCGACCAGATTTACCTGATGAATTCAGATGGATCGGACCAGCACCTGGTCAGCACTGGGAAGG
>JANOLT010000469.1:0-4965 GCA_031419915.1 Holophagaceae bacterium | reverse complement strand
CAGACGTAGAGCGGAATCTGTGCGGACTTGCCAATGGCGCCCACGAAGAGACAGCAGGCGCTCAGGTTGAACCAGAAGGCAGGCGTAGCCGTGTGGCCAAAGAGCGTGATGGCCGGGGTCTGACTGAGGCCCCGCACCATGCCCATCATCGTGTCGTAATCAACAGTGCCGAACAGCATGATCAGCAAAAAGAAACCGATCATGAATCCAAAATCACCCACGCGGTTGAAGACGAAGGCCTTCTTGCCGGCGGCCGCGGCGTAATCCCGGTCGAAGTAGAACCCGATGAGCAGGTAGGAGCAGAGGCCAACCCCCTCCCAGCCGAGGAACATCATCAGGATGTTGGCGCCCAGCACCAGATTTAGCATGGAGAACACGAACAGGTTCATGTAGGCCATGAAACGGTAGTAGCGGCCATCGTTGCGCTCTTCGGCCATGTAGCCGGTGCTGAACAGGTGGATCAAAAAGCCGGCTCCCGTCACCAGGATCGCCATGGCTCCACTCAGTGCGTCGAACTTGTAGGCCCACTTGATCGTTGCGGTGCTCAAACCGCCGAAAACCTGCGCCCCGCCCAGGTCGAACCAGGTCCAAAGATTCTGGTGAATGGATCGGGAGCTCTCTGGCATCGCCAGCAACTGGAAGAAGAAATAGATCGTCAGAAGGAAAGAGATCCCCACCGAACCCAAGGCGATGGCGTCCACCACTTTGGTGTTCTTGAGCCACCGGCCCGTGAGGCCGTTGATGAGAAAGCCGAAGAAGGGCAGGAAGGGAATGAGCCAAAGGAGGCCGCTGCCGGTACTGGCAGCGCCTGCGGCTCCTATCATGTGGCTCGCTGCTTGTTCAATACTCATGCGTTCCCCGAATCTTTTTGAATCATCTGGATCAAACCGTCAGCCCTTTAATAGATTGATTTCATCCACCTGGATGTTGCCCTTCTTGCGATAAAGGGCCACCACCAGAGCGAGCCCCACCGCCACTTCCGCTGCGGCAAAACCCATCACCAGAAGCGCAAAGGCCTGGCCGTGGACGGTGCCCGACATGCGCGCGAAAGCGATGAGATTGAGATTGGCCGCATTGAGCATCAGCTCCACGCACATCAGGATCACCAGCGCGTTGCGGCGGATAAGCACCCCCGCCACGCCCACGGACCAAAGCAGGAAAGAGATCAGGAGTACCGCGTTCATCGAGACCATGTGGGACTCCTATACCCTTTCCGATTTCGCCAGCACGATGGCCCCGACAAGGGCCACCAGCAGGATCACCGATAGGATTTCAAAGGGCAGGAGGAAGTTCGCGAAAAGCCCGCGGCTCACGGCCTGCGCGTTGCCCAGATTTTCCGTGGCGCCCACCAGGCCCTGCTGAAGCGTCAGAGCCTCGGTTGCGCTGGCGCCAAAGAGCGCGCCGCGAAATACACCCGCGAAGGCGAGCAGCCCGAGACCCAAGAGCGGAATCGCGAATTTCGTCTGGGTCTGGAAAATGCCCTTCTCCTGATATTTGGTGAGCTCCACGAGCATCACGACGAAGAGAAAGAGCACCACGATGCCACCGGCGTAAATCAGCAACTGGGCCACGCCCAGGAACTCAGCCTCTAACGACAGGAAGCAACCCGCCACGCAAATCATCGAGAAAAGAAACCCGATGACGCTGTGAACGGCGCTCTTGGAAAAGATCAGGACCCCGGCGCCACCCACGGCCAACAGGCCGAAGATCACGAACAGGTTTTGGCCGAGATTGACGAGGAATTGTTCCATGGCGGACCTTGAAAGAAAAACGGCAAAGGCGGAGGGCTTAGGGGCCGTTACGAAATAACCAATGCTTTTCTGGTTGTTTTGTTACGGCCCCTTATGCCGGTGAACCATGACAGTGACTAAGTTATATTGCAGCAACGGCTTATTCCTCGCTGGCGACGGAGTAGTGGGCCGTAGGCGTGGTGTCGAACATGTTCTGGAACTCGCCTTCCATGGCGTGGGCGAAATCTTCGCGGTTGTAAGCGGCCAGCTCGAACTGGTGGTTCAAGATGATGGAGTCAAAGCCGCAACTCTCCACGCAGAACTCGCAGAAAATGCAGCGTTCCATCTCAAAATCGTAGCGGAGCGGAAAGGGCGTTTTGCGTCCCTCTTTTTTGCTTTTTTCGATGATGATGACCTGCGTGGGGCAGATCTTTTCACAAGCCAGGCAGCAGACGCACTTGATCTCGCCCTGTTCGTCCTTGATCAGCTGCAGCCGGCCGCGAAAGCGGGGCATCAGTGTCACGGGAACTTCGGGGTATTCAACGACGACGTGGGTGCGTTTGGCGCCGCGGTTGGCCTGACGCAGCACCTTGCCGAAATATTTTCCGGTGAGTTTCATGCCTCCGTAGATATCGAAGGGGATCAGGGTGCGGAGCAGCGAGGATGTCATTGTCGACCTCAGGCGGTTAGGCCGCGTAGCGGAGCAAAGCCGCGAAAACGAACATGACCAAGGTGTAGGGGATCAGGAATTTCCATCCCACATCCATCAACTGGTCGTAGCGGTAGCGCGGCACCGTGGCCCGCACCCAAAGGAACACGAAAAGCAGGGTGAAGATTTTGAGCAGGAACCAAAGGATGCTTGGCGTGCAAGTCCAAGCTAAAAGGGCGTAAGGGCTGTGCTGGAAAAAATTATTCCAGACTGGCTGAAGACCAAACGGAAGGAGGTAATGCCCCCCTAGGAAGAAGGCGCTGGCCAGCGCGGAAACCGTAATCATCGAGGCATATTCCGCCAGGAAGAAAAAGCTGAACTTCATGCCCGAGTATTCCGTGTGGAAGCCCGCCACCAGCTCATTTTCGGCTTCGGCCAGATCGAAGGGCGTGCGGTTCGTTTCGGCGAACGCGCAGGTGGTGTAAACAAAGAAGCCCACGAACATGAGGAGCGTCCTGCCGATGCCCACCAGTCCATTGACAGGAACATCCACAGCCATGCGCGTACTCATCTCGTTAAAATTCAGAGAGCCTGTGAGCACCACTGGAACCAGAAGGCTAAGGGTGAGGGGCACTTCATAACTGACGATCTGGGCCGCGCTGCGCAGACCTCCTAGCAGGGAGTACTTGGAGTTGGAGGCCCAGGCGCCCAACACGATGCCGTAGACCCCCACGGAGGCCACTCCCAGGATGAAGAGCAAGCCAACATTGATGTCCGTCAAAAACCCATTGAACGGAAGACCGCCCAGAAACGGGAATTTCGCTGGGAAGTAGAAAAGCGCGCCGGGGGCGAAACTGATGGCAGCAAACACCGTGAAGGCCGCCACCATTGCCAGCGCTGGGGACAGAACGAAAACCGCTTTGTCGGCTGCCGCAGGGACGATGTCTTCCTTTGTGAGGAGTTTGACGGCATCCGCTATGAACATCGGCAGGCCGCGGAAGATTGATATTACGGGCCATCTCCCAAGCCACCACATGAACCCGTTCAAACCGCCGGTGAAGGTTCGGGACTGGTGGGTTCGGCCTCGTTGGGCGCCCCACAGGCCGCCAGCCACGCGGGTGGCACCCAGGCGCACTTGCACATAGGCGATGACCTTGCGCTCGGCAAAGGTGAGCAAGGGGACCAGCGTCATCACGAAGCCCAGGACCACAACGATCTGTAGCAGGGAAATGACCAGGTATTGAGTCAGGGTAGGGATCATCGATCCACCTCGCCAAGCACAACGTCCAGCGTTCCGATGGCGGCGATCACGTCCGCCAGCAGACGGCCTTCAACCATCTTGGGCAGTGCCTGAAGATTGATGAAGGAGGGTGCCCGGATATGCATGCGGTAGGGATTCTGGCTGCCCTTCTCGCCGATGAAGTAGTAACCGAGCTCACCCTTGGGTGCCTCGATGGCATGGTAGACCTCATTCACTTCGGACCTCAGCACCTTGGGGAGCTTGGCCATCACCGGGCCTTCGGGCAGTCCGTCCAGGCACTGATTGACGATCCGGTGAGCCTGACGCATTTCTTCCAGACGCACCAGGTACCGTGCGTAGGTGTCGCCGGCGGTCTGGGTGGGCACTTCGAAGTCCATCTCCGCGTAGGCGGCGTAGGGAAAGGCTTTGCGAATGTCGTAGGTCGAGCCCGCAGCGCGGAGCACAGGCCCCGTGACACCAAGGGCGATGGCATCTTCGGCGTTGAGCAGGGCCACACCGATGGTGCGCTTTTTCCAGATTCGGTTTTCCGTCAGAAGCACTTCGTATTCATCAATGCAATCCAGGAAGCGGGCCTGAAAGGCACGAACCTGCTTTTCGAATCCCGGCGGGATGTCTTCCCGCAGGCCCCCAATGCGGAAGGCGGTAGTGGTGAGCCGGGCACCGCAGAATGCCTCGAAGATGGAGAGGATTTCTTCACGTTCACGAAAGGCATATAGGAAGACCGTCATGGCCCCGATGTCGAGCGCGTGGGTGCCCAGCCACAGCAGGTGTGACGTGATGCGGTTCAGTTCCGTCAGCATGGTGCGGATGTAGTGGGCGCGGCGAGGGACCGTGATGCCAAAGAGTTTTTCCACGCCCTCGACCCAGCCCAGGTTGTTGCTGATGGCCGCCACATAGTCCGTGCGGTCCGTCCACACCTGGCCTTGGAAGAAGGTCTTGTCTTCGCAGATCTTTTCCACGCCCCGATGCAGGTAGCCAATCATCGGTGTGCAGCGGGTGACGGTCTCGCCGTCCAGATGCAGCTTCACTCGAAGCACGCCGTGGGTGGAGGGGTGCTGCGGGCCCAGGTTGATTTCCATTTCCTCGGTTTTAAACACCAGGAACTCCCGCCATAGCGGCTCTGTGAATTTTTTTGGATGCACTCATCATTTCGTCACGACCTTAAAGTTTTTTTGTGTTCTTTGTGTCTTTGTGGTGAGTTTTTTTGTTTTTTGAAAGTCCTACTTTTTTTCTTTGTGGTTCTTTTGTGCCTTAGTGGTCAATCAGCCTTAGGGACTTTGAGGTTGATGCCCATGTTTCCGGCCTTTTCCATGGCCATCCGCATG
>JANOLT010000468.1:0-1775 GCA_031419915.1 Holophagaceae bacterium | reverse complement strand
GAACGTTCCCTGCTGACGCTGGAGAAAGCGAGCGAGTTGGCGCGGCTCTTTGATGTCCTCGCATCTGAAACCCGCCTGCGCCTGCTACATGCGCTGGCGAGGATGGACGACCCCTGCATGGGCGATTTGGCTGACGCCGTGGACATGAAGCCCCAAGCGGTTTCGAACCAGCTCCGCCGTCTCGTGGACATGGGCATTCTCGACACCCGGCGGCACGGGAGCCACATCCATTACAGCATCGTGGACACCTGCATCGCCAAGCTTTTGTACCACGGCCTGTGCCTCAATGAAGAGACCCACACCCACCGCCTCGTGAGCGCCGGAGGCCGTAGCGGGAGCGAAGGGCCACGAGCCGAAGGCTCGCCCGAAGGGCGCAGCCCAGGAGGGGCTGCGTGAAGAGGCGCTGGATCGCGGCCCTGTTCCTGGTGCTCACCGCCTTCTATCTTGGTGCGGCGACCTTAGACCACTGCGGAGACAACAACACCGAATGCGTGCAGGTCTGCCAAATCATTTGCTCCGATGGTTGTGCGGTGGCTCCCCTTCCTTCTACCCCGACGCCACCACCACCAGATCCGCTCCCGCGTGCTCGTTATGAACACGAGCGGGCACCTGCGTTGGCCAGCCTCGACATCGAGCCAGAGAAGGACCCTCCGAAGGCTTGAGGAATCGCCGAACGAGCGCATCGCGGGGCCTTGCCCTGCATGAATTCCGGATCCAGCGCCTAGGGCAAGTTGAAATTGGCTTCAGGCCTCAGGCTGCGGGCTTCAGGAAAAAAATCGCATCGCATGGGACCGCGCCATTGGTGATGCGAACCTGAAGCCTGAAGCCTGGAGCCAGGGCGAGACACGCAATCACAAAATCGGGGTTTACTCCCGTCTTTCTTCGAGGTCTGAATGAGAATCCTTTTACTGGGGGCCTTGCCCTGCGTGTTGGTTGCGCAGGCCACCGCGCCCCTTTCCTACGATGAAATTCTTCAACGCGCGCGGACCAGCCCCGAGCAGCTCAGGACCGAAGCCCTGCTGGCGGGTCGGGAGCGGCAGCTCCGCGGCACCAGCGGCCTGCTGCGGGAGGGTCCGTCCGTTGGGCTCTCGGCGGGCCCGCGCACGTCGTCGCTTTCCCCCTCCACCACCGACCGGTCGGTGCAAGTGGATCTGCCCCTGTTCCTCTCGCCCAGCACCCAACGGCGCCTGGAGGAAGCTCTCGGCAAGGCAGATCCCACCCTGCGGGAATCCGCCCGCATCGAGACCCGGTTCCGCCTGCGGCAGGCTTACCTGGATGCTTGGTTGGCGGAGCGCTTGATGGGATTGCGCGAGGCGGATCTCCGCACCGTGCAGACCTGGCTCAAGGCGGCCCGCGCCCGTCTCGAGGCCGGGGCCGATCCCGCCTTCCAGGTCAGCCTTGTGGAAGGCGAGGATCTCAGAGCCCAACTGGACCTCGATGAGGCACGGAGGACCCGCTTTCTGACCTGGGCCAACCTGCGCACGCTCGCCGTCGTGCCAGAGACGCCGGTGCCCCTGGCCGATCCTGGCGATCCCGTCCCCCTGTCGCCTTCGGATCTACCCACAAGGTTCGAGCGCAGTTCCCTTCGACACGCCCTCCAGGCACGCCTGGAATTGGAGGAACAGACCCTTCGCCAGCAGGAAGCTTTGGCCACGAGCCGATGGAGCCTTCGCGGAAGCACCAGCCGGGAAGGTCTGGAACGCATCACCACGGTGGGCGTCGCCTACCGCTTCCCGAGACCCGCCGAGACCCGCGCGATCCACCGGGAAACCGAG
>JANOLT010000467.1:0-2220 GCA_031419915.1 Holophagaceae bacterium | reverse complement strand
GAAGGCGCCGCGCTTGAACAGGAGATGGGCGATGCCATTGGCGATGGCGAGATCGCCCTGGGGCTTCATCAGGTAGGTGGCGTTGACGAATTCCGAAGTCGGCGTATGGCGCGTGGCCAGCTCCAGCAGCCGCTTCTTCGGGTTCTGGGCCTTGCTTTCCAGCACACGGCCGAAAAGCACCGGATGGGCCTCGGCCATGTTGTTGCCCCACATCAGCAGGACATCGCAGAGTTCCAGGTCCTCGTAGCAGCCCATGGGCTCGTCGCTGCCGAAGGTGCTCATGAAGCCCGTGACGGCGCTGGCCATGCAAAGCCGCGCGTTAGCCTCCACGTTGTTGCTGCCCATGCCCGCCCGGGCCCATTTCGAGGCCACGTAGCCGTCAGTGATGGTCCACTGGCCGCTGCCGTAGAGGCCTACGGATTCGGGGCCGTGCTGGGTCAGTGTCTCCTTGAATTTCTTGGCCACCAGGTCCAGCGCCTCGTCCCAGGTCGCTTTCACCAGCTTCCCGTTCTTGCGAATCATGGGCGTGGTCAGCCGGTCCTGGCCCGCCACGATGCTTGGCAGGCTGTAACCTTTCACGCAGAGCAACCCGCGGTTCCCCGCGTTCTTTTCGTCGCCCTGCACCGCCACGATCTTGCCGTTGCGGGTGCCCACCATCACGCCGCAACCCACGCCACAAAAGCGGCAAGGCGCCTTGCCCCATCGCAGACCGGGAGTCGCCTCTTTCTTCTTCGCGGCTTCTGCGGCAAGCGGGGCCGAAGCCAGGGCTGCAGCCGTGGCGCAAAGGCCGCCTTCGCGCAGGAAATCACGGCGAGAGAGTGGATGGGACATGGGAACTCCGAATGGGATCAGAAAGTCAGCATGGTCTGGAACCACAGCTTCTTCAAATTCTTGTTCAAGGTGCCCAGGGTGGGTGTCTCGGCGTCCGCGCGGTAGTCCGCGGCTTTGAGAAGCAGGGTCAGCCAAGGCTTGGCCTTGTACCCGACCAGCACATCCGTTTCCTTGCCGTAGGCCGCGCCGCCTTGTTCTGCCGAAAAAGCATGGAACGAAGCCTCGAAGGACCAGGCGCCCACCTTTCCACGGTATTGCCCATAGCGGTCCACCAGCCCTTTGGCGGGTGTCGCGAGGAAGCGGTCCGCCCATCCATTCCAGGCATGGAGCGTGGCGTAGGGAGTCTTGAAGCCACCTTCCAGGCGTTCCTCCACGGCCATGAGCGTGTGGTCTTTCGCGATGCGGTAGCCCAGGCCGAGAAAGCGGTACTTCGCTTCCAGAGTGCCCTGCGTGGCGCTTTCAAGGGCGTCCTTGTACCTCTTCTGGCGGGAAAAAGAGAGATCGTAGAGTACTTTCCATGCCTCGCCGTCCAGGCGGGCCCCGGTGTGCGCGAAGGAGGTGTCCCTGGTGAGCAGGCCCGCGGGATTCCGGAGCGATTGATCCCCTTCATCGAAGGCGTAGTGGAAGACCCGCAGGTGCCCGCCGGGGATGAAAGTAAAGTGCAGGTTCGCCAGTTCCGTCTTGATGGGCTTGGTCTGGCCGACAATGTTCTGCACTTGGGTGAGATGGCCGAGGGTGAATTCCGTGTGGGGAATCCAGGTCTTGTTGGTGTAGGTGGCACCGGTGAAGGTCTGATCGTTCTGGCGCCAGCCCACCGATCCGACGAAGCGCTGGTTGTCCAGGTTGATGGTCTGGCGCCCCACCCGCAGCCCCTTCCACTCCACATAAAATTGGTTCAGCTGGCTCAAGGGCGGATCCGCCACCACGGCGTGGCTCGAGCGGCCATAGCCGGTCTGGGGTACGAAGTAGCGCGGGCCGGACAACACCGCCACGTTCTCGAACTGCGCGAAAGCCGAGAGGCCCTTCCAGCTGCCGCTGCGCCAGCTGAGGACCAGCCGGTTCGTGAGGGCGTCGGCGGTCTTGAGTGAGGCCTTGTCGTCCACCCGCTCGTAGCGAGTGCGCAGTTCGACGGTGGCCTTGCCGGACATGAGGGCCTGGATGGGATCGGGCTCATCCGCGGCCATCAAACTTGAGGCCGAAGCCGTCAGGGCGAGGCTCAGGAGGGTCAGATTCGCGATTCTGGACATGGTTGCTCCTTAGCCCATCGGGGCCTGTTCGTTTTTGGGTTGGGCCTTTAGACCCTCGTGCTCAGCGCTTCACTTCGACGTGGTGGATGCGGGAGCGGTGGGGATCCTCAAGGCTGCTTGGCCCTTCCGGGAGAAATCGATG
>JANOLT010000466.1:0-4424 GCA_031419915.1 Holophagaceae bacterium | reverse complement strand
ACGCCCACGCCCATCACTGGTTCCACCACTATGACCGTCATCCCTTAGGGAGCCACAAACCAAGGCCCGGGCCGAAAGGTCCGGGCCTTTTCATGTGAGGATTTTTTGCAGGAGGACCCATGCGGCGGAAGGCTGGGGTCGCTCCACGGCCCATCTTCGGGCACAGATCCTTTACTACATCGCCGAAAATCTTTCGGCCCGCGCCGACGAGTTTGCCCGTCGTATCCAGTCCATGACCGGGGCAGGGACGCCTTGGCCAAGGTCCTTGCGGAGCACGAAGACGTGGACGCGGTCTGGTACTTCGGATCGCAAAAAGGCGCGGCGGTCGTGGAGCGGGGCTCCACCGGCAACATGAAGCAAACCTGGACTGAGTGGGGATCTAGGAACTGGCGCGGCGCGGCGGGCGAAGGCCAAGAGTTCCTGCGTCGAGCGACCCAAGTGAAGAATGTCTGGATTCCCTACGGAGAATGAAGGGCCGGGTTGTTCCCTCATTGCAAAATGCCCCGCTTCTCCGCGTCATTTTCGACTCCCGAATTTCAATTGAAGCTGTCTTGACTCCTTCACTCTTCCTTTTTCGTGGGCGGCCTGGGCTCTGATCCGGCGACTTCATCCATCGCGCCCACCGCCAGGATGGGGAAGCGCAAGGGCTCGCCCCAGGCGCCGTCGCTGCGCACCAGGCTTTCGTGGAAGAAGCCCCAGAACACCAACCCATCGGGGCTGCGGGGATCCAACAGATAAAACGCGACGCGGCCCAGGGGCTGGTCGAGGGGCACGTAGAGCGCGTGGTCCAGGTCATCTTCGGTCCAGCGCGGCGCCATGGGATGCGGGGATTCATCGGGTGTCCAGGCGCCCTTCAATGTGAGACTGATGATGCCCTGAAAGGCCTGGGTGGCCACCTTGCGATCGGTTTCGCGGAAGAAATTAAGCGGTGATTTGGGTCGCGTCGATCCGCGCAGAACCTTGATGCCGTGGGCCTCCAGCACCGAGCGCACCTTGAAGGCATAGGCCGCGTCGATGAGGTAGCCCGTCGGCACGGTGACGAAATCATGGGGTGCCCACGTCACGAAGCTGGGCAGTTCGAGAGTGGTGCGGGCGGCCTCGCCAGTGACCCGCCCATCAGGATTTTTTAGCGGCTGTACCACGTCGAATATATAGTTCTCCGTGCGAGCAAATTCCGCCGTCAGTGGGAGGCTCGGGGCCTTGGACTTCCAGCCCTCAAGCCCCTTCCAACCTTCCAACCATCGTCGGCGGGCTTCGGCCGTGACGCGGCGCACTTCATCGCGGTGGGCGGCGATCCAGTCCAGGCAGGCCAGCACGAAGACCCGGGTGTCCGCGATGCGCTGGGGGTAACTGCGGTAGACGTAGGCTTCGGACAAGATCGCCAAACGATTCTGAAGACCTGGATAGTTGCTCAGATAGCGGGGCCGGAAATCAAACGTCTCCCAGCCTGTCGGAGTCTCGCCGGGCTTCAGGGATTCGGGGCGGAAGTTGCCGTAGTCATAGGTGGGCAGGTCTTTTGTTTTAAGGCCGTCGCGAACCTCGCCGAGCAGGTGGCGGTTGAAGGCCAGCAGGGCCGGATCCGCGCCCAGGGCCAGACTCGGCGCGTAGGTCAGATGGAAACCGTGATAGCTGCCGTTGGTGGTGTGCAGGTCGAAGACCACCGCCGGATCGAAATCCTGGAGCATCGCCAGGAACCAGCGGGTGTTGGCGGCTTGGACTTTCATTAAATCGCGGTTGAGATCCAGGCCCCGGGCATTTTCCCGGCGGCCGACGCCACTTTCAGGATTGGGCTGATACTTGCGGATGGCTGGATCCAGGGCATCCGTGCCGTCGGCGTTGTAGGCCGGGCAGATCACAATATCAAGGTGCTTTCGCGCTTCAGGATGCAACCCTTGCAGGAATTCCCGCACGATGAGTTGCAGCGCTTCCTTGCCTTCCACTTCGCCGGCGTGGATGTTGGCGTTGAGGTACACGCGCACAGCGTCCTTCGACTTGGCGCGCAGACGCCAGGCCAGCAGCGGCTTCCCGGCCTCGGTGGCAATCGGCGCGCCCTTGGGCTGGTAGGGCATCAAGGCTGGGTCGCGGCGGGTCAGTGCGCGCATGAACCCGCGCACCTCCGCCACGGTGCTGGTGCGGGCGTGACCGGTGGATTCGGGAACAGTGCGCGGCCAATCTCCCGCGGCTATTGTCGTGCAAGCCAACGCGGCCCACAGCATGGGCTTGAGTGGATGAATCCAGAGGATCAACGGTCCGCGTGCATGGTGCCGTCGGGCGCGGACTGGGCCATGGGCACGGGCATGGGCTTGGCTTTCTGGCCGAAGACGCTCTTGTTGTACACAACAAAGCTGGCCAGCATGAAGAGCAGCAGGGCGAGCATCGCCGCGCCGCGCTTGCCGACCGCCAGGCCCTTTGGCGCCATTTCCGAGCAGGCCAGCAGAATCAACACCAGGGTCAATTTGACGTGCATATAGTGCTCGGCGAGGAGATTGTTTCCAGCCTTCATATGGAGGAGCAGCGCGCCGATGCCCACCACCACCGCTAGCCGGAAACCCCAAGTAGCGGTGCGCTTCCAAATGGTGGCGGCAAGGCCGCGGAGGTCCGGCCGCTCGTCCTCGAAGCCCGAGAGCAGTAGCGCCACGACCGCGCCGCCGCCGGCCACGGACAGCAGAAGGAAGTGGAACCATTTGATGAGAGAGATGGACTCGAATGCTGGCATGGGAACCTCGAAGTATCCAATAGCTTAGCCGATGCTCGCCTACACTAGGGACGGAGGTTTTCATGTCCAGATTGCGCGTCGCTGTGGTGGGAGTGGGGCACCTTGGCCAGCACCACGCCAGGATTGCATCCAGTTCAGAAACGGCCGAATTGATAGCGGTGGTGGACCCGTCCGTTGAGCGAGGCAACGAGATCGCGAAGAAATTCCAAACGCGCTGGGTACCGCGGTTGGCGGACATTCTTTCTGAAGTTGATGCCGTGCAGATCGCCGCGCCCACGGGCCTTCACCATGAGATCGGACTGGAAGTCCTGAAGGCCCACAAACATCTGCTCATGGAAAAACCCCTGGCGGCGAACCTCGTGGAGGGCGAGGCGCTGCTGGCGGTATTGGCTATCGCGCGAATGACCAATCCGGAACTCGTGGCTTGCGTGGGCCATCTAGAGCGCTTCAACCCGGCCGTGGTGGCCCTTCGCGCGGCGAACTTCAAACCGAAGTTCATCGAGGCCATTCGCGTTTCACCCTTCCCCATGCGTTCGCTGGAAGTGGATGTCGTGATGGACGTGATGATCCATGATCTCGATCTGTTGATGGCGCTTGTGCAGCGGCCCGTGGTGGATGTAGAAGCCGTGGGCGTGCCGGTGCTCACCAAGTTTCCTGACCTTGTGAATGCCCGATTGAAATTCGAGGGTGGCGCCTTCGCCACGGTCACCGCCAGCCGCGTGGCGCGCAAGAAGGAGCGGACGCTCCGCGCTTTCGGGAATCAGGAATACGCCAGCCTGGATTTCGCCGCCCAGAAGCTGGAGATCCTGCGCCTGAAGATGGGTGAACATGGCCCGGAAGTCATCCCTGAGGTGGTGGACATCGAGGAAGGCGAACCGCTGAAGCTCGAAATCGAAGCCTTCTACCAGGCCTGCCAAGGCCTAGGCCAGGATTACGTTTCCTGGGCCGATGGCCTGGAGGCCATGCGGGTGGCGGACTTGGTGCAGAAGGCCGTGGAAACGAGCCTCGCCATGATGTTGGCGGATGAGCGATGAGCTTTATCCACCGCAGCGACATCGTCCCGGATGCGAAGGCCATCGCGAAGCTTTACGACGCGGCCAAGCTCCATCGGCCCACCTCGGATCTGAATCGCCTGAAGCGCATGTACCAAGGCTCCAACATCGTGCTCACGGTTTGGGAAGAGAATGATTCCAACAACGACCAGCGCCTGGTGGCGGTGCTGCGGGGCTGGACGGACTATGCCTTTGACGGCTATGTCTGCGATCTGGCAGTGCATCCTGACTTCCAGAAACGCGGGCTAGGGAAGGATCTCCTGGAGCGCGCCCAGAGCCTTGGAAGGCCCGATGTGCAATGGGTGCTTCAGGCTTCAGTCATCGCAAAGGACTACTACGAACACATCGGATGGCAGAAGATCGAGAACGGCTGGAAGTGGCCGCGTGAAGGTTTTTCGCATCCTGCGGATCCTGCGTGACCTTCTACGACTTGGCCTCGCTCACCAAACCGATCGCCACGGCGACCAGCGTGATGATCCTGCTCGACCAAGGCAAGCTCAAGCTCGATGAGCCGGTCGCAACGTATCTGCCGGAGTTCGCGACGGGCGGGAAGGAGAAAGTGACTCTGCGCCAGCTCCTCATTCATACCAGCGGGCTGATTCCGGACAACAGCATCAAGGACTACGACGAGGGTGCCGGGAAAGCCATCGAAAGGG
>JANOLT010000465.1:0-2043 GCA_031419915.1 Holophagaceae bacterium | reverse complement strand
ATATTTCGCACCGTTCGCATCGTAGGGCTTGTTCAACCGCAGGTTGTTGTCGAGCATCTGGGTGTACCAGACCTGCAATAGGCCGCTGAACTTGGGCGCCTGGGCCATGGCCGGGGTGGATCCACCCGCGATCAGCAAGGTGGCCAGGCCCAACAGTGTTGAACGCTTCATGTCATCTCCAATCACCGATCCAATCGGTCGTGGGAATCAGGTTCCCAGTCCACCGTAACAAATCTGTGAAGGTTGTTTGATTTTCTGGTGTGCTGGATGCTGCGGAGTCAAACGCGACATGGAAACCAAGCCACCAAGAAAAAAACATCGAGGGAATCCTTGGATCACTGCGCTGCTCCTGCCTTTGGGGTATGGCATTTTTTGGCTTGCAGGACGGAATTCTGGATTGGTGGAGCGGATCTACGCCGAACGGATATTCCCACCGCTTTCGCGTTTCATCTCCTGGCCTGCACGTCTGTTGCCATGGTCCCTGGGGGAGTTGCTACTGATCCTCATCCTCGCGGGTATGGCGCTGTCATTGGCGGGGTTGTTGCGCACACTGATGGCAGGAACGCCAGGCCTCCTGATGTTATTGCTTCGACGAGTGGGCGGACTTCTTGCCCTGGCGGGATTGCTCTATTTCAGTTTTGTAGCGCTTTGGGGCTTGAACTACCTGCGCCCACCCATCGTCAACACGCTCGAGTGGCCTTCGGAAACGCCCACCACTGTTGAGTTGCAGGATCTCTGCGAGGAACTTGCGCTGGAGACGAACCTGCTGCGCAAGGATCTTCCATCGGATGAACATGGTGTCCTGCGTGTGGATCGCCGCATGGTGCTGGATCGCCGAAACGAGGGCTACGAGCGGCTTCACGGGGCACTTATTCCGGTGCTGCCGGCATTGTTGCATTCTCCAAGTCGGCCAAAGATAGCGCTCTTCAGTCCGCTGATGTCCCACTCCCTCACCTACGGCATGTACATCCCATGGACGGGCGAGGCGCTATTGAATGGAAGTACACCTGCACCGGCGCTAGCTTTCAGCGTCTGCCATGAGATGGCCCACCAGCAGGGCATCGCACGGGAGGACGAAGCGAATTTCATCGGCTATCTCGCCTGCCGCCTGCATCCCGATCCCCTGTTCCGTTACTCTGGCGCCCGCGCCGCACTGGGTGAGGCCATGGCCCAGCTTTGGACTGTGCGCCCAGAAGCCTGGAAGGCCATTCGGGCTTCATTGGGACCCGGCGTTCTTGCGGATGAGGCCGCGGAGACCGCGTGGCTGCGTGAACATAAGGGGCGATTCAGCCAGGTGCAGGGCAGGGTCTACGACGGCTACCTGAAGACCCAGGGCCAGCTAGACGGCTCCCGTAGCTATGGCCGTGTGGTGGATCTGCTCATAGCCGAGCGCCGCTTGACCACAAAGAAGCAAAGGGACCACGAAGACGCAAAGGACCACAAAGACAAAAACTGAAAAGGCTGAACCACAAAGACACGAAGGCACAAAGTTCAAAAAATAAAGGCATCCAGCAGGAATACCGCGATCAAAAACAATCCCAACAGCCCCTTGCCAAAGGCGCCGGCTATCAGCCCCAAAGCCGCGCCAGCACCGCATTTAAGAGCCTGCTTGAAGACCCGTTTGGAGACTATCCACTCGCCGAGAAAGGCGCCGATGAAAGGGCCTAAGATCAGGCCGGGCAGAGCGAAAAAGAGGCCTATGATTCCACCAAGCAGGGCACCGAAGATTCCTGCCTTGCTGGCTCCGGCCAATTTCGCGGTGAAGGTGGTGGCGGCGATATCCAAAGCATAGGCGAGAACCGCCGTGACGATGAACAGGGCCACGGTCCACCAGCTGAGCACATCCGGCAACAGCAGTTTGTGGATGACCACCCCGAGGGCCATGAGCGGCAGGCCGGGGAGGAGGGGCAGGAAGACGCCGAGAAATCCCACCACCAGGAGGAGGATGCAGATGGGCCAGGCAACCCAGGCGACCGATGGGGCCCACTCCATCAGAGGGTCAGATCCTTCACGAATTTCCGCACCAGGGCCTCGAAGCCCTTG
>JANOLT010000464.1:0-6263 GCA_031419915.1 Holophagaceae bacterium | reverse complement strand
GGCGAGGCGGTGCGCGAGGTGGAGCTCACTCGCTGGGTGGGCATCCAGAACCGCTACCAGCTCCTGCCCGCCGGTCTTCACTGGTCCGCCCCCACGCCCCGAAGTGTGCCGGGGTGAAGGGTGGCGCATGTCATTTAGTATTGGCAGGGCCCCTAATCGTAAATCGGAAATTGGAAACCGGAAATGGGATGATGGAGTCATGGCCGCCCTGCTAACCACCGATCTCCCCTTTCCGATCTTCCGACGCGGCAAGGTCCGCGATGTTTACGACCTTGGCAAGACCCTGCTCATTGTGGCCACGGACCGCATTTCGGCTTTTGATTGCGTGATGCCCCAGGGCATTCCGGACAAGGGCCACATTCTTACGGCGGTCGCTAATTACTGGTTTGGCGCCACGGCGGATCTGATTCCCAACCATCTCATCGCCACGAAGGTCGAGGACTTCCCCGCCGCGTTGCAGCCCCACGCGGAACTGCTGAGAGGCCGTTCCATCCTGGTGAAGAAGGCCCGCCCGCTGCCCGTGGAATGTGTCGTGAGGGGCTTCCTGGCAGGGTCGGGATGGAAGGAATATCAAGCCACGCAATCCGTTTGCGGCATCCCGCTGCCACCCAACCTGCCCATGGCATCGAAGCTGCCAGAGCCCATCTTCACGCCCTCCACGAAAGCTGACACGGGCCATGACGAGAACATTTCCTTTGAACAGTTCCAGGATCTGCTGGGCGATGACATGGCCGGGCGTTTGCGCTCTTTGAGCATGCGGCTCTATCGCCGGGGCGTAGAGATCGCTTTGAACCGGGGCATATTGCTGGCTGATACGAAATTCGAGTTCGGTGTGGATGATGACGAGCAGTTGCTGCTTATAGACGAAGCCATGACGCCGGATTCCAGCCGCTACTGGCTCGCGGAGGGGTGGCGCCCCGGTGCCCCGCCACCCAGCCTGGACAAGCAATTCCTGCGGGACTACCTGGAGCGATTGCCGGACTGGGCCAAGCAACCTCCCGCGCCGGATCTGCCTTCCAACATCATCGAAGGCGTCCGCTCCCGCTACATGGATTTGGCCGCCCGGTTCGGCATTGATGTTTAGGGGCCGTGCCAAAATAACCTGTGCTTTTCAGGTTATTTTGCTACGGCCCCTTATGTCGGCCGCAGGCCGACGCGGTGGATGGTTCTCCGCGCAATATCGAAGTGTGCTACGGCCCCTCCAGCTATCGGGCGCAGTGCGCCCTCCTGCTCACTTTCGTTTGCAGAGCCGGAGCCTCTATGCCGGACCTCCATCCGAATGACCAGGTTACTGATTCACAACGGCCTAGTTCGTTTTAGGCTCGGTAGTTTGATTTCCACCGAACACCAGAACGCGCGCTGAATCGAGATTCAGCCAGGACTGCAAGGTGGCATTGAAGGTGGCCAGATCAATTTCTCGGATTTCCTGCTCGGTAGGCTCTGCGCCCAACAGGGTTTCTTTTGCGGCGAAAGATAACTGTTCTTGGGGATGCAGCGTCAGAGCCCGGCGGCCCGCGACCCAGAGGGCTTTTGTCAGTGCAAGATCCTCGGCTTTCACTCCTGATTTTTTCAATGCCAGCAGTTCTTCTCGTAGGGAGGCTTCCGTAGCTTCTGCGGTGAGGATCAAGGAACGCCACCCCGCGGCTCCAGGGTGAATCAGACAACGATCCGGCCCCAGGAATCGGGGCAGCCAGAGGCTTAACAGATCCTGCGCGGCGCGCTGCCTTTCATCCGAGGCATGGAAGGGTAGTGCGAGGCTCGTTTCCGCTCGATCCGAAGGCACAATCATCGGTGGGCGCGTCAAGGCAGTGCTCGAACTGCTCGCAAGTTTCGGTGCTACTAGGGAATTTTTATCA
This sequence comes from Holophagaceae bacterium, assembly GCA_031419915.1. Taxonomy (GTDB): domain Bacteria; phylum Acidobacteriota; class Holophagae; order Holophagales; family Holophagaceae; genus JANXPB01. Next base: position 4,407 of record JANOLT010000464.1, on the reverse strand, counting down.
GTACCTTCATTCCAGGTGCCGAAATTCACTAGGACGAGCTGCCTTGCCTGAGACAGATTCAGATCGCCCGATATGGCGAGAACCGCGCGACCCGGTCGAAGGGTCGTCATGATGGAGATCTGGAGATCTTTAAGGAAGATCTGCCCCAGACCGATTTCCGTGACGGGTTCCAGAGCCAGATCTGGCCGTTCGAGCAGCCGAAGGAAATTGATTCTCGCGGTCTCCTGGGTTCCCTGTTTACGGAGTTCGTGGATCAGGCGGAGCCTCAGAGCATCGAGATCGCCACCTTCGGGAATCGGGCGGGTTGCAGCGTCCGCCAGCAGCGAGAAGGCCGATTCAGCCTCTGGACTTCCGCCCGACAGATTCCACACCGGGCCATCCGGTCCACCTGAAAGCCGCAAGCTCAGGCCCCGTTCTTCCACGGCGCGATTGAAAGCTCCCCGGCTGCGGTGGCCCACGGAACACTGATCCAGCATGCCGAGTACCAGGGGTTCAAGAGGCGTTTCACCCTTGGGTTTTGGGCTTGACGGCTTTCCCTTGATCTCCGGGCTTGGTGGCGTTTCTCTGATCTCCGGGGGCGCCCAGACCGCTCTGAGTTGAAGGCGAATCAAGGGATGCTGGTGATTCTCCAGGAGCAGCACTCGCAACCCATTCGGTAGTTGGAAAGATTGAACGTCCCCCCCCACGGGCTGGGCGGTCAAGGGCAGCACCATCAGGAGAATCCCCAAGAAAAGCTTCATGGAGTCTCCTTGGATTTCAAATCCTTGAACGTTGGATCCAGGAGCTTCAGCGTGGCCGCTCGCTGATCCTGCGGCAGCATTTGCAATTGCCTTAGACCCTCATGCACCAGGGTCTCCGCTTTGGCGGGTTCCACGCCCTTGCGCAGCGCCAGAGCCCGCAAGGCCTGCGCTAATTTGCGGTCCAAAGGGTCTTCGCTCAGGCTGCGGTCAGCCTCGACAATCCCGATGATCACGCGATCCATGGATAGATGAAGGCGCGCCATTCGTTGGATTTCCTCGGGCCGGATCTGTTGGCGCCGCTGAGCTGGAATGAAGGTCTGACGCCAATCTCCAAACACTGCCCAGCCCGCGCCAAGGGTCGCCGCCAGGGCGGTGGGATCTTCTTCGGCGGAGAGGTTTTGGAGTTCGATCTGATTCAGCGCTTTCTGGAATTCATCGCCTGGAACCAATTCTTCCGTGAGCCTGAGTATCTCGCCACGAAGAGCCATTTCCAGCTCCGCGAGGCTGTGGCCTTGCTGCGGCTCTGCGGTGATGAGCAACAGATTCAACGCTCTTGCGCCAGGGACGCCGAGTTCCGCCTTTACGCTTTGGGCCAATCCGCGATCCACAAGGCTTTGAAGCCTCCCACTGGACCCCTGGCCGAGCACCCTTGCGGTCAGCGCCAAGGCCAGCGTATCCGGGGCGGAAGCGGGGGGAACGCGCCAGCCCATGTAGATGCGCGGGTGCGCGGGTCGAGAGACTTGTAATCGCAGGGTGGACATGGAAGGGGTGGAACTCGATGCGATGGATTCGGTTTCAGAATCGCCCCTCAATCGGCCGAAAGTTGTTTCCAGAATGGGCACTATGGATTCAGAGGAGATATCGCCCACCAGCACCAGCAACAGGCGTTCGGGAGAAACCAGCCGTGCCGCCAGAGCCTTGGTGTCGGCTCTGGTGAGGCCTGCGATGGCGCCCGGATTTTCGTCCATGGCTGAAGCGTAGGGCTGACCCACGAAGGCACTGCCCAGCAGGGGTGAAAGGCCGGAATCGGTCAAGGCGGACCTTCGCAAGTCTTCGAGCCAGCGCTCTCGTTCCAATGGGAAACGATAGAGGTTCATCTGGTTCAAGAGCTTGGCTTGGAGTCGTGCCCAGGGCTCCAGTTGGCTCGCCGGAAGATCAAAGGAAGTAGAAATGAAATCTGCGTTTGTGTGGGTAATACGGGTCGTGACACCAAGCTGCTCCAAGAGATCCAGCGAGGTGGTATCTCCGAACTCGGTCTTCAACCGCGCCAAGGCCTGGGCGTGCAAAGCCGCCACTTCCGGGGGCGGGGCTCCGGGCTCAGAGCGCGACCGCTGGAGCGTTTCCCGCCGCATGGATTCGTACAGGGATTCTTCCTCGTGCACGATCGCCTCAGCTTTAGGGGAGAGATCAGCAGGCGTGCAGCGCCCGAAAAGGCTGCGTGCCAGCAATTCCACGGCAGATGGCGGAAGCCCCCCTGAATCGCTGCGCCCACCCCGTACGAACAGCGCCGCGTGGACCATGCCGCCGCTGGGGCGCTCTACCACCAGCACGCGCATACCATTGGAAAGCCGCCGCTCGGTGGTTTCCGGCCCCTGGGCCGGGAGTGCTCCGGTGATGGCGGTTGCGAGGATCCAGCAGAAAAGTTTCACCGGTCAAGCTTACCTGAGGATGGATCTGTCGGCTTACTTGATGCTGATATGTCCGTTGGTGGTGTTCAGCTCGATGCGCTGGCTCTTGCCCGGGCGCTTGATGTGGGCGCTGTGCTTTTCTTTCTCGATGATCTGGCTGCCCGGAATATTGATTTCAATGGAGCCGTTGGTATTTTCCAGCAGGATATCGCCGGTGGCGGAGCCAAGTTCGACATCTATGCCGCCGTTGGTGCTTTCCAGCTTGATGCCTTCGCCCCAGCCATCCAGATTCTTGGCGGAAATGCCGCCGTTGGTGGTTTCCAGGTTGATGCCGCCCTCGACATTTTCGATCACCAGCCTGCCGTTGGTGGTGCCGCCCTTGATGCGGGCTTTCAGATTGATGGCCTCGATGTTGCCGTTGGTGCTTTCCGCCTGGACCTCGCCCTTGATGTCACGGAGCTTGACATCCCCGTTGGTGGTTTCGCACCGGGCATAGCCTTCCAAGTTGGAGGCCAACACGCTGCCATTGGTGGTGTGGAAGAATCCCAGCACCTTTCGAGGCACATTCAGGGTCATCTCACAGCGGGGCGAAGTGATAAAGCCGAAGGACCAGGAGGGCTGCTGGAAGACCGCTTCGATATCCAGATCCGCGCCGATGTGTCGTAGGACCAGTTCCACTTTCCGCCGATCGGAGTCCCGGATCAGGGCCGTGAGCGCCACTTCTTCCTTGTCCCAACCCACGACCTTGATGCCACCGTTTCGGTTCTTGACCCATAGTTTGGAACCGTACTGGAGCTTTTCATTCCGCTGCTCGGTCCGCGTGGGGCCGCTCAGAGCCCAGGAAGGAGCAGCTGGGGGGGCAGGTGGTGCCGGGGGCAGGGGTGGTTTCTGGGCCTGAAGGACGCCAGCAGCAAGGAGGGCGGCAAGTGGGAGCAAGGGTTTTAGTCGCATGGCGGTTCCATTTACAAAAAGAGCTAGGTGAGCACCTGGTGAAGAGTGTACGGAACCTTTTTGAAGAGGCTTAGAGCGGCAATTCAGGAGCCGCTAGACTGGTGGGTACCAGGAGCGTTTCATGCCTATCTACATCCTCGCCGCCACCCGTTCAGCTGTGGGCTCCTTTGGAGGAGGCCTTAAATCTTTGAATTCCGTTGAGATGGGAAGCCTGGCCATCCAGGAGGCGATTCTTCGCGCAGGCGTTGCGGCGGATCAGATCGGCGATGTGGTTCTGGGAAACGTACTCCAGGCTGGCTCGGGCCAGAATGTGGCACGATTGGCGGCACTAAAGGCGGGCATTCCCTTCAGCACACCGGCCCACACACCCAACCAGGTCTGTGGCAGCGGTCTCAAGGCCGTGGCTCTGGCGGCCCAAAGCATCACCGCAGGCGACGCGGACATCGCCATCGGCGGTGGCACCGAGAGCATGAGTAATGCCATGTATTTGCTGCCTTCCGCCCGCTGGGGCGCCCGCATGGGCCATGCTCAGCTCTTGGACAGCATGATCCAGGACGGTCTTTGGTGCGGCCATGGTGACACCCACATGGGCATCACCGCCGAAGCCATCGCATCGAAATACGGCATTTCGCGAGAGGCCCAGGATGCGTTCGCCCTTCAGAGCCAGCAAAGGGCGGCGACCGCTCAAGCCGCGGGGAAATTCGATCGTGAAATTTTTGCCGTGACCATCAAAGGCAAAAAGGGCGACACGGTCTTTTCAAAGGATGAGTACATCAAGCTGGATGCGAGCGCCGAGGGATTGGCCAAGCTGAAACCCGCTTTCAAGAAGGACGGCACCGTGACCGCGGGCAACGCTTCGGGTATCAATGATGGTTCGGCGGCTGTGGTGCTTGCTTCGGAATCCGCGGCCAAAAATCTTAAGCCCATCGCTCGCATTCTAGGCTTTGCGCAAGCCGGTGTGGACCCAGCCACCATGGGCCTGGGGCCGGTTCCCGCCATCCTGAAATTGCTGGCCAAGACTGGTCATGGCGCCGACTCCGAGGCCGCGGTATTCGGCGAGCACGATGGATTGCGCTTGCGCAACCTTC
>JANOLT010000463.1:0-2688 GCA_031419915.1 Holophagaceae bacterium | reverse complement strand
CCAGATTGCCCCAGGACTCAAGACCCTGGACTCAGGACTCGTGCCATGGGACTCGAGACGCCATCTTGGTCTAGACCTCGCAAAAAAAGGGCCTCGCGAGAGGCCCTTCCGAACAAACAATAGGAACTTACTGATCGGCCATGATCTTGGCGACGAGCTTGGGTGACATGAGCTTGACGATGGGCTCGAAGACTTGGCTCACCATGGTCTGGTCGTACTGGATCTCGCCGCCGGTGCCCGCGACCTTCACGCCCACGTTGCTGACCTTGCTATCGTCGCCCGCGGCGCCGATGATCTCGCCGGTTTCTACATCAATGACGCGGGCATCCAGGCGACCCGAAAATTCGGCTTTCCCGATCTTCACGCTACCGGCCACCGCGCCCAGGTCGCTGTTGCCCGTGAGACGGCCCACACCCCAGCCCGTGAGCCCGCCGGTGCTGAAGCCGCTTTTCTTGAAGGCAAAGCGGGTGATCTTGCCGGTAATCATGTACTTCACGCCCAGCAGCTTGCCCAACTTGACGGCAGTCGCGGGATCCACTTCGCCACTCTGGCCGAAGGCCTGTTCGCCGCGGATCTTTTCCAGAGCCGCGCGATCAATGAGTCGGATCTTGCCGGAGCCAGCTTCGGAGAGCTCGGTCACAAAGAGATCCTGAATACAGCTGGCCATTCGGGATTCACTGTTGTGGTTGTCCCCACCCCACCAAGACCAACCCTCGTAGGCATTCTTGGCCACGGGAAATTCAAGGATGGCCACGCGTGGCCGCTTGGATTTTTCTACCTGAGCGTTGAGTGATTGGCCAGGAAAAGCGAATCCCAGCAGGACCGCCGAAGCAATAAAGAGATTGCGGAAACGCATGGTGAAGCTCCTTTCAAAAAAGAGGTTTACTTGGAATCGTCGTCTATGAGCTTGCTTCGGAGTTCTTTGCCCAGTTTGAAATACACGACGCGCTTGGGTGGTACTTGAATGCTGTCACCGCTGCGGGGGTTTCTGCCAATGCGGGCTTTGCGATCCCGCAGCCGGAAACTGCCGAAGCCCCGCAATTCCACACCATCTCCGGTGCGCAGCGCACCAGCGATACTGTCGAGGAAGACATTGACCAAAAGGTCAGCATCCTTCTTTCCGAGATCCAATCGCTCCATCAGGTGCTTGGACAAATCAGCTTTGGTGAGGGTTTCCATCGAATCCATGGGATCTCCGGGTTTACTTTGGGGGTGACCCCCATCATCACCGAGTCCTGGCTCGGGTCAAGCGACTCTTATTCTTAAAAAAATAGGGGGACAGAGTCCCCCTATGCAAAAAATTGTGTGATTTCAGCTCATGATCCAATCCAGAAGGAAGCGTGGGCCCTCTCCGGAGGCGCCTTGGGGGCGGAAATCCCGTTCTTTGGTTGACCATCCGCCGCTAAGGTCCACATGGGCCCAGGAGGCATGATCCACGAACTCCGACAGGAACAGCCCCGCAGTGATGGACCCTCCCCACCGAATGCCGGTGATGTTCTTGATATCAGCCAGAGGACTACGAAGCAGCTCCCGGTATTCCTCCACCAGGGGGAGCTGCCAAAGGTGCTCGCCCGTGGCATTGCCGCCATCCAGCAGGCGTTCTACCAATTTCTGATCGGTGCCCATGATGGCGTTGACCCCATCGCCCATGGCGATGAGCGCCGCCCCCGTGAGCGTGGCCAGGTCCACGATGTGATCGGGCTTCATTTCCGAGGCCCAGTCCAGCAGGTCTGCGAGCACCAGCCGCCCCTCGGCGTCGGTGTTGAGGACTTCGATGGTCTTGCCTTTGCGGCTGCGTAGCACATCACCAGGTTTGTAGGCATTGCCGCCGGTCATGTTCTCCACTAGGCCCATGAGCCCCGTCACCTTTACCGGGACCTCGAGTTGCGCACAGGCCACCAAGGTGGCCAGCACGATGGCGGCGCCGGTCATGTCGTCCTTCATGGTCTCCATGCTGCTTGCATCTTTGAGCGATAAGCCACCGGAATCGAAGCACACGCCCTTGCCCACCAGCACGATGTGCTTCTTGGCCTTCTCCTTCGGTGTGTATTCCAGTTTCACCACACGCGGTGGGCGGGCCGAGCCCTTGCCGACCCCGAGCACGCAGTTGAAATTACCCTTCTCCAGCGCCGGCACGTCCAGCACCTCGCAGTGGAGCTTGTGATGCTTGGCGAGCTTGACCGCCTCGGCGGCAAAGCTCTCGGGATACATCTCCGCGGCGGGTGTGTTCGACATGTCGCGAACACGGTGGCAAGCCTCGACGCCGGCCTCGATCTGGGCCTGGCGGCGACGCGCTTTGCGGGTGTCATCGCCGTTGGTGAAGATCTCGATGCTCTTGAAACGCTTGGCCTCGGTCTTTTCGCCTTTGAAGGTCACCTGGTCGTAGTCCGCAAGCAGAATGCCTTCCAGCACCGACTCCTGCACCTCGTCGTGGCCCAGCACCGATGTTGCGGGTGCGACCACGCCGATGGAGGCCCAGTGCTTCTTGATGGCATGACGGCCGGCGGTTCCCACGGCTTTTCGGATTTTGTTAAGGGTTAGGGCCTCTTCTTCACCCAAACCGACCAAAAGCATCCAGCGGCTGTCCTTCACGCCGTTGGGGTGATGGAGTGGCACCATCTCCATGAAATCCGCCTTGAAATCCCCTTCGTCCATGACCTGGCGCACCACCTTGCTGATGGCCAAGGG
>JANOLT010000462.1:0-2009 GCA_031419915.1 Holophagaceae bacterium | reverse complement strand
CGCCGGCCTCGTCCTTGTCGGTCAGCCGCTCCAGATCCAGGGCATCATCATCCACATCTTCGGCGCTGAGCACTTGGACCTTCAGGGCTTCGCCCACTTCATCCAGGGCTTTCTGCCCGCTTTCGGATTTCTTGAGCACTTCCTGGATCTGCGCAAGGGGGGCGCCGGCGAATTTCAAGGGGCGCTTGAGCTGCATGCGCAGCATGTCCTGGGTGACCACATCCAATGGGTCCGCCATGGCCAGCCAAAGGATGCCATCCCGTTCCTGCACCGGCACGAAATGGTGCTTGAGCATGGTGTCCAGGGAGATCGCCTGGAAGAGCGCGAAGTCCACGGGTTCCTTGGTGAGATCCAGGGATGGATACAGCGGGCGCTCCGGCCTCATATCCGTTTGGGTCAGATCACCGGCCAGGGTCTTGTCGCCCTTTTCGGGCAGCTCCAGGACAAGGATCTTTTCTTCATGGGGGAGGGAGTGATCGGGTGCGGCCATGAGATATGGTATGCCGCCTTCAGATAGAAGGCTTCATAGCACGCTGTTTTTTCATGCCTCCGGGCTAATAGCGTCTCAGAGTCGGAATCTATCGTTGACCCGCGCCGGGCTTAAGCCGCAGAATAATTTGGCCTGGAGTCCACATGCGAGGCTATGCCCCGATTCTGTTACTGCTGCTCATTTGCATCGCAACGCCGCTGCTGGTCTGGGGACTCTCTCGCCTGCTCCGGCCCAAAGCTCCCAATGTAAACAAGTACATGGTCTATGAATGCGGCATCACCCCCACCACCGAGGCCCGTGCAAAGTTTTCAGTACGTTATTACTTGGTTGCAGTGATGTTCCTTATTTTTGATGTGGAAACGGTTTTCCTGATGCCCTGGGCCATCCAAATCAAGGAATTGGCCCTGTTCGGCCTTGTCGAGATGCTGTTCTTCCTGTTCTTGCTGTTGTTCGGTTATGGGTATATCTGGGCCAAAGGAGCGCTTACATGGGAATGAACGGGATGAATGGACCAGATGTTCTCGAGCACATTCTTATCACCACCAAAGTTGAAAAGGTCATCAACTGGGCGCGCGCTTCCAGCGTGTGGCCCATGTCCTTCGGTTTGGCCTGCTGTGCCATCGAGATGATGGCCGCCGGGGCTTCCAAGTTCGACTTCGACCGTTTCGGCGCGGGCATCTTCCGCGCCACACCCCGCCAGAGCGATTTGATGATCGTGGCGGGCACCGTGACCTACAAAATGGCGCCGGTGATCAAGAAGCTCTACGATCAAATGCCCGAGCCCAAGTGGGTCATCGCCTTGGGCTCGTGCGCCACGGCCGGTGGCCCGTTCGACAGCTATCACACGATCCAGGGCGTGGACAAGATCGTGCCCGTGGACGTCTACATCCCCGGCTGTCCGCCCCGGCCCGAAAGCCTGATCTACGGCTTTCTGAAGCTGCAGGACAAGATCATGACCAGCTCCATGGCCGACAAATACGCCGAGATCTTTGAATCGGTGAGCTAGGCCGCAGCGCTCCGGAGGGGAAAACAGATATGGCTATCACGAAGGTCTGGATCGAAGAAGGCTGCATCGTTTGCAACGCCTGCGAGGCTGAATGCCCGGACGTATTCCATGTCACCGAGGATAGCTGCCACATCAAGGGCGATGCCCGTGTGGACGGCCATGAAAACGAGAATCGCGATGAGAAGGCAGCGCTGAAGGCGGACCTGCAGACGAGCCTTGAAGATTCCATCATCGCTGCTGCCGCGGGCTGCCCCGTGGATGTCATCAAGTACGACCTGGTGGTGAACACGGAAGCATCTGCCCCTGTGGCCGCCGTTGAGCCTGCTGTTGAGCCTGCTGTTGAGCCTGTAGCCGTCGCCCCCGCTGCGGTTGTCGCAGCTCCTGTTCCGCCCATCGTCGTCGAGGCCGCCACCGAGGCGGTGGCTCAAGTGACCGCGGTGCCAGTGATACCTGCGCCTCCCGCTGTGGTTATCGCTGAACCCGCACCCACGGCCGTCGCCGCAGGACCCTATG
>JANOLT010000461.1:0-2587 GCA_031419915.1 Holophagaceae bacterium | reverse complement strand
GGCCAAGGCGGGCCTGATCGGCCTGACCAAATCCGTGGCCCGTGAACTGGCTTCACGCAATGTCACCGCCAACGCCGTCGCGCCGGGCTACGTCGAAACCGATATGACATCCGGCCTTGCGCCTGAAGTGAAAGCCGAATTCACCAAGAGCATCCCCCTGGGCCGCATGGGCACGCCCGCGGACATCGCCGCGGCGGTGGTGTTTCTCGCATCCGATGAAGCCGCCTACGTGACGGGCCAGGTGTTGAGCGTCAATGGTGGAATGCTGATGCCGTGACGGACTTTCACTTTTCAATGCGTGCCGTGCGTTCCCCATCAAGCCATTGAAGGTGCGCAGTTTCACCTGGGCGTGCAGCCGATGCGGATGTGATGGGTCGGCCTTGGCCATCCCGTGCGAGCACAAAGCCTCTGGACAATGGGCCCTTCGGATCCAAGCCAGCGAGATTCGCCTTCAGTAATTCAAGGCGTTGTTGGCGACGCGACAGAAGATTCTCCATGGCTGGGTTCAGTCTCCGAAGAGAATCCAGCAATCGTGGCCGAGTCATTTCTCCCGATGCGAGGCCGGAGGCGTGAAGCAGGCGCTGGCGCAGCATCCCAAGTTTGTGGTGGGTCTGATCAAGCCTCTGCCGGGGATGGGCGAGGTGCAGGCGCAGGTGCAGATCAGCCAAGCGAACTGAAGAACCGAGGCCGCTTCCCGCAAGGTGGATACGGTGGGAAAGCGCTGCCAGCCGTGAGCCCACGCGATCCAGCCGTTGAGGCAGCGCGCGCATGCCGGGGCTGTCGCTGAGCAGGTTCAGCGTGCTTTCCAGGCCCCTCAGCCGCCATTGCATAATATGCATCAGGGTGTCCGTGCGCCGTTCGACTTCACCCCTTAGCGCGGCAAGATCCGGCGTCACTTCAAGCGCTGCGTGGCTGGGGGTGGCGGCGCGAAGATCCGCGGCGAGATCCACCAGAGTCGTATCAATCTCATGCCCCACGCCCGTGACGATGGGAAGACGACACTCCGAGATGGCGCGCACGAGATCTCTATCGTTGAAGCCCCAGAGGTCCTCAAGGCTGCCGCCGCCCCGCACCAGCAGGATGGCATCGCAGCCCCAGTGCTCATCCTGGATTTCCTGCAAGGCGGATAGGTTTTCCGGTACGCAGCGATCTCCTTGCGCCGCGGCGGGCGCAATGAGCAGATCCAGGCCCGGTGCTCGTTTCGAGCAGACTTCCAGCACATCCCGCAAGGCCGCGCCGCCCAACGCCGCGACAATGCCGATGCGCTTCGGGAAGCGGGGCAGGGGGCGTTTGGGGCGATCAAACAAACCTTCGGCCCGCAGCTCCGCTTCCAGTTGCCGCAACCGGGCCTGCAAGTCTCCGACGCCTGCCTTCTCGCAGTGGGTGACCGCCAACGTGAGCGACCCGCCTGCCACGTAAAGGTTCAATGAGCCCCTCAGCACCACCCGTTCGCCGTCTCCCGGCGTGTGTCCAAGCAGGCGCTGCGAACCGGCCCATACCGCGCATTGAAGCGCAGCGCCCTCCTCCTTGAGCGTGAAGTACCAATGCTTGCCCGAGGTCCGCAGGTTGGATACCTCACCCACCACGCAGACCGCGGAAAACGGCGCCTCGATGCGTGCCTTGATCTGTTCCAGCAGGCGCTTGACTGAGAGGGGGGCATCGTTCATGAACTGATCATCCGCAGTTTCCGCTGATGAAACAATGGCCGCTTACGGGAAGGGCCGGACATCATGGCAACATATCAAACCCTCTCGGTGACGTCTCGCATCTGCGCCCACAGGGCTTCCACATCCTTCCGTTCGGTGTCTTCGGCGCCGATACTGACGCGGATCTCGCTGGGCTTGGCGGGGCTCATCACTGACAAATCGCGGATGCCCTCGTGGTAGTCCGCCACCCAATCAATGAAGCGATGCCCAAGCTCGCGGAACTCGTCGTTGTTCATGGTTTCTCACTATTCAACGAAAAAAATGAACCGCGAAAGGCGCGAATAAACGCGAAATAATCTTTGAGGTGGCGGTTGCCCCATGCCATGGGCGCAGAAGAACCGCCGCCATGAAAACTAAGCACGACGAAATCGCACGGCCTATGCTCCAAACGGTGTGTGCGAATCGCTTTTTCACCGCCAAGACGCCAAGAACGCCAAGCTCCACCATCCTCGATTTCGGCCCAAACCGCTTCACGGGGGCGCGGAGCGCCCGCGGGCTGAAAGCCCGCAAATTCAGGCGGCCCGGCGCGGATCACACGTAGCGCGAGGCCGCCGCCGGGCCGCCCGAATTCCATCCGCGAAGCTGGCACATGTTTGCTTTCTTGGCGGTCTACCCTGTAAACACCCAACCGCAACATCAGTTATGAAAGGAGATTTCATCCTGTTCATCCCCTTCATCCAGGCTTCAAGTTCTTTTTTAGCCAGGATAATGGGGATGGAGGGGATGGGACTTCCGGGGCCGAGTGTGATGGCAACAAAGCCCGTGTTTACATGGCCTCGGCGAAGCCCTACACCACTTTTTTTCATGGCAAGCTTACCTGCGGCTGGGTTGCTTGGCGGTAAATCAGTTTTTGGTTGCGGCACGTGGCCGCGCTGAGGTTA
>JANOLT010000460.1:0-2040 GCA_031419915.1 Holophagaceae bacterium | reverse complement strand
CAGCCCACAGCCCACCGCCCACCGCCAAGCTACAATTGCCCATGCCCGGACCTACGGAATTCGTTGTCACGCTTGCACTCTCCACGGACTCGGAGCTGCGCAAGCGCTACATGGTGATTGACGACCCGGTGCGGGGGAATGTCCGTTTCGGGCTGCTACTGGAAGTGTTGGATAAGCTGGCGGAAGAAGCAGCTCTGGCCTACGTTCGCGAAAGTTTCCCCGATGCCCGGGTGGTGACGGCGGCCATTGACAACATCTATGTTCGCAGCGCGGCGGACGTGAAACGGGACCTGGTGTTTGGGGCTCGCATCAATTTTGTGGGGCGCACGTCCATGGAAGTGGGCATCCGTGTAGAGCACCCCGCGACAGCCACAGAGCCTGCGGCCCACATCGCTTCCTGCTACTTCACAATGGTGGCGCGAAGCACCGCCGACGATGGAGCGCATAGCGCGCATAGCTTGGTGCTCCCGGTTTTCCAACCGGGAGATGGCTTGGGCGAGCGACGCTGGCAGCGGGCCATCGCGCGCCGCGAGGCCTATCGTAAAGGCCTGCAACAGGCCCAGGAGCCCCCCAGCCGCCAGGAGTACGCCCTGCTCACGGAATTGCACACCGCTCAGGATGAGCGGGGCTTCGATGGTCTGATGGCGAGCCGATGCGTGACCGAAAGCTGGGATCGCACCTACCCGGAGCACGAGAATGTGCCGGAGAAGATTTTTGGTGGCCACCTGATTCGCAGGGCCTACGAGCAGAGTTCCATCTGTGCCGAAGAAGTGGCGCCAAATCGTCAGATCATCGTCGCGGTGAATCGCATCAATTTCGTGCAGCCTGTCCGCATGGGCGACAAGCTTCATCTGGTGAGCCGCGCCGTCTACAGCGGAGATTGCTCTGTCTGCGTCGAGACTGACATCATGCGGATATCCAGGGACCGGAAACAGATCAACCTATCCAATGCCTGCGTATTCACTTTCGTGAATGTGGATGATGAGTTGAGGCCTCAAGCCGTCCCGCGCATTCATCCCACCACCTACAAAGAAGACGCCGCTTACCTGGCCGCCCACCGGCGAAGGCTGGAGCACGTAAGGCATATGGCTGCGAAGCGGGGAACGGCATGACGAAGCTGCTTCTCATCCGTCACGGAATTGCTGAGGAATCTCGCTTGGGTCTTCCAGATTCGGAACGGGCGTTGACGGAGGAAGGCTGGGCCAAGACCCGCGCAGCCATGGCAGGGCTTGTTTCGCGAGGCTACATTCCGAGCCGCGGCATCAGCAGTCCCTACCGTCGCGCCATGGAAAGCATGGCCTGCCTCAAGGAAGCGGCCATGGCTGCGGATCCCAAGCACGCTTTTCCCGTGGGCGTGTCGGAGGGATTCATTCCGGGCGCTGACGTGGAAGAAATGGATCAGTGGCTGCGGCGCCTAGTGATCAACGCAAACAAGAACGAGATGATCGCCATCACCAGCCATGAGCCTTTTTTATCCAGCCTCATCCGCCATCTCACCGGGCAGCATCTCGACGTAAAGAAGGCCAGTTGCACGGTCATCGAATGGATAGATGAAGGCTGGAGGTTCAAGCAGCACTTGAAACCCGCCGAGCTGCGCGGAGAGCCGTGAGTGCTTTTTTCCTTCGCATTTGCCACCATCAAGCATGACTCCGCGCCCCCAGCCCACTTTCGCAACGCTCGCCAATGGCGTGAAGCTCCACTACCACATCCAGGGGGGCCCTTCTAAACCATGGCTGGTGCTGCTGAATGGGCTGCTGAGCGATACGACCATGTGGGCGGGCGTGCTGGCAGGGCTGAACCGGCACTTCCGGATTCTGACTTTTGACTCGCGGGGGCAGGGGCGTTCCGATGCGCCGGAACAGGGGCCCTATCCCACGGCTCTGCTGGCTGCGGAAGCCTGGGAACTGATGCAAATTTTGGTCATCGAAAAGCCATGGCTGGTGGGCCTTTCCAACGGCTCGGCCATGAGCCTGGAACTTCTTGCGGACCACCCTGAATCGTTCGCAGGGGCGGTGCTCACCAGTTCGGTGGCGCGCACCG
>JANOLT010000459.1:0-2765 GCA_031419915.1 Holophagaceae bacterium | reverse complement strand
ATGGTGCGGATCCACTCGGGCCGCCGCTCGTTGAACAGTTCCACGCAGCCATCGGCGAGCTTGCTTCCGAAGTCCTCCATGGTCGGATTGTTGGCGAGGATCTGGGTCCCCATGCCGCCGTCCAACAGCAGGACGCGTTCGCGCATGATGTGGGTCAGGGTTGGCATGGGTCAACAGCCAAGAAAAAAATGGGAACCGCGAATAAACGCGAAGGGACGCGAATGAAGAATGGTGTGGCTTTCTGGTTCAACATCTTTCTCATAGCCCCAAGTAATCCACTTCGATATCGCCTAACACGCTGATCTGACAGGCGAGTCGTTCGTCCTCGGCAACTCCAAGGCCCTTCAGAAAATCCCGCTCTTCGCTGCCCATTTCCGAACAGTGTTCAAGGCCCTTGGTGACGCGGATACGGCAGGTGCCGCAGGACCCGTTGCGGCAGCCGAAGGTGATGTCGGCGCCCGAGGCATCAGCGATGGCCTGCAATGAAGTGCCGATAGGCGCCTGCACCAGCAGGTCTTCAAGTAGGAAGTGGGCGGTGACAGTGCTCATGCTCAATTCAGGAGTCCTTCCAGCAGCTCGATCTGGCCTAGGGGCGCGGAAAGCTGCAGGCCCTGAACGGCGGGGCGCACGGCGGCAATGAGTTCTCTTGCGATGTCGAGGCCCACCTTCAACTGGTCCTCGGCGGACTCGAAGCGGCTGATGCGCTTCAGGATTTCATCCGGCACGAAAACGCCGGGCACTTCATTGGCCATGAACTGCGCGTTGCGCAGGCTCTTCAGGGGCCAGATGCCGGCGATGATGGGGATGTTGAATTGCGCGGTGAAATCCAGAAATCGAAAGAGGGAATCGGGATCAAAGATGGGCTGGGTGATGGCCCATTCCGCACCGGCTTCCACCTTGTAACGGAAGCGGCTCTGCTCCCGCTCCACATCAATGGCCACGGGATTCGCACCCACGCCGATGCTGAAGGCCGTGGGTTCACCGATACTGGAGCCGCCCAGGTCCTGGCCGCTGTTGAGGCGCGAGAGCATGTTCACCAGGCCGATGGAATCAATGTCGAAGACCGCCGTGGCCTCAGGGTAGGGTCCCAATTTCGGTGGATCCCCGGTGATCGCGAGCATGTTGCGAAGTCCCAGCCCCGCCGCGCCCAACAGATCGCTTTGCATTCCCAGCAGATTGCGATCCCGGCAGGCGTAGTGCAGCACCGTCTCCATGCCCACGCGCTGTTCGATGAGGAGCGCAGTGGCCAGCGCACTCATGCGGGCCATGGCCCGGGGGCCATCGGGAATGTTGATGGCATCGGCACCCAGGGCTTTCGCTTTCCGGGCCTTGTCCAGCAGCTTGTCGGCGCTGGTGCCTTTGGGTGGGACCAGCTCCACCGTGGTGACGAATTCACCCTTCGCCAGCTTCGCGGAGAAGCGGCTGCGCTCGGCGAAGGGAAGGGTCGCCAAAGGTGCTATCACATCCTTCTGCACGATCTCGGACCGCCCATGATCGAAGGCTTTCGCCTGCCGGATGGCGCCGCGCATGGCCCGCGTATGGGCCGGCGTGGTGCCACTACATCCGCCCACGGCGACAGCGCCCAAGGAAAGCGCCTGCCGTGCGAACTCGCCCAGGTACTCGGGGCTCGCCATGTAGAGGAGACGGCCATCCACCTGTCGCGGAAGACCGGCGGAAGGGTTGAGGATGATGGGCGCATCGGTAGCGGCGCGGAAGCGCTTCAGCAGGTCAAGCAGCGGCGCCGGCCCGTTGCCGCCGTTGACGCCCACCAGGTCTGCACCCCATTCCCTGAGTTTGGGGATGTACCACTCGGGTTCCGTGCCGTAGATGGTGGCGCCCTCGTCATTGGGCGTCATCATCGCCGCGATGGGCAGATCGCAGACCTCATGGATGGCCAGGATGGCTTGCTGGATTTCGTTGAGGTCCGCGAAAGATTCCAGCACGAAGAGATCCACGCCGCCCGCCAGCAGGGCCTGGGCCTGTTCCGCAAAGAAAGCCCGGGCTTCCGCGAAGGATGTAGGCCCCCAGGGCTCGATGCGCAGCCCCAGGGGCCCGATGCAGCCCGCCACCCAGCCGTCGCCATGGTTGTTCCCGGCCTGTTCCAGGGCCCTGCGCGCCAGCTCCGCGCCCTTCTGATTGATCTCCGCCAGCTTCTCTGCCAGCCCGTACCCGCTCAACTTCACGCGGTTGGCGGCCCAGGTATTGGTGGTGAGCACGTCGGCGCCCGCCCCCCGGAACTGCTCATGCACCGTGCGCACCAGATCCGGCGTGGCGAGATTCGCTTCATCGAAAGAGCGGTTGATGAAGATGCCCTTTTCGAAGAGCACCGTAGGCACGGAGCCATCGAAAAGAAAGCGGTGCCCGCTGTTCAGGGCGTGGCGGAAGGAGAGAGTCATGCGCGAATCCAGGGTATGGAGTCCCTCGTCAGTCCGCTACGAGATACAGAATTGAGTCAGTTCACATCAGCTCATCATCTTTCCGGTTGTTAACCGGTGGGAATTGGCACCACGACTGCGTTTGCAGCAGGTTGCCAAGGTTTCATAGGGCCCGTCCCTCCACCTTTCTGGATATCGCGCTATGGAACTGACAAAGATCTCGTGAAGAATCCAATGTAGGATCGCAGGGAAAAACAAGCAAGAGGAAATGTGACTGAATCAGTAGGCTAGCAATTTCTCCACGACTCCCCGGATCTTCTCGATGCTCGGCAGGAATTCCGCCTCCAGGGCAGGCGCGGCGGGTGTGGGCGTGTCGGCGCTTCCCAGGCG
>JANOLT010000458.1:0-1592 GCA_031419915.1 Holophagaceae bacterium | reverse complement strand
ATCGGACATCCAGGACCTCGTCCAGCTGGGGCTGGGTATGAACTATTTTAGGGGCCGTTACAGAATAGCCAGTACTTTTCTGGCTAGGCTGTTACGGCCCCTGTCATGAAAGCCAATCCGAAAAGCTGAAATAGGAGCCTTTAAGAGAAGGCCGAAACCGGGGTGATCTGGACCTTCATGCCGAGTTTTTCGAGGTCGCGGATGTGTCTCTGGATGCTGCGGTGTCTTGATTTGGAGGAGGGCGGTTGGGAGATGGGTTCCTGGTAGGTGGCGCCTTTGCTCATCAGGCGGTAGATGATCACCACGAGCTTTCTTGCAATCGCCATCAGCGCCTTCTTCTTGCTGCCTATCTGGGCGCAGAGATGGCGGTATTTTTCCCCCAGGTGGCAGTCTTTCGCCTTCACGGCGGCTATGGCACATTCCATCAGGGCGCTGCAAAGATACGGGTTCCCCTTCCGGGCGGCGGCGCGCATGTGTTTGCCTCCGCTCTCCCGGCACCCAGGCGCTACGCCCGCCCAGGCGGATAGGTGCTTCTCTGTGGGCCACACGCTCATGTCCACGCCAATTTCGGCAAGGATGACGCATGCGGATGTGAGGCTGATGCCGGGGATTTTCATCAGCAGCTCCAATTGATTTTTGAAGGGGATCATCTGCGCGGCGATGAGGTTTTCTATTTCCTGGATGTTCTCCTCGGCGACTTCCAGCCGCTTGAGTTGCAGTACCAGCAGCTTCCTGGGAACCGGCGACAGGGGTGCTTCCAGGGCCGCTGTCAGCAGCCCCAGTTTCTTCTTCACAGAGTGGTGGATGAGCTTGGGGAGTTCGTCCACGACGCTCCGACCTTCCGCCAGGGATTCCAGAATCGCCATGCCGGATGTGCCGAACACATTGCTCAGCACGGTTCCCAAGGTGACGCCCTGGCGCGCGAGAAGCCGCTGAACTTCATTGCGCATGCTGGTCCGCGCTTGAACGAGCTGACGGCGGAAACGTGTCAGTTCCCGGGCATCGCGGAACTCCTGCTTGGGCACGAAGCTTGGTCGGATAAGGTCATGCCGAACCAGACCCGCGATCCACTTCGCATCCTTACGGTCGGTTTTATGGCCGCGCAAGTTTTTCATGTGGTTCGGATTTCCCACGGTGATCTGGACGTGGCCTTCCAGTGCCGCGAAGACGGGCATCCAATACACGCCCGTGGCTTCCATTCCCACCGCCTGGCAATTGCTGGCAAGGAGCCAATCCCGAAGCTCTCTCAGCCCCTGTAGGGCCGTGGGGAAACTCCGCTCCTCGTACCGAGGCCCGCCGCTGGGCCCAGAGCGCACCAGGCAGGCCACGACCATGGCCGAATGGACATCCAACCCGCAGGCCGCGGGATGGACAACTTCAGTGATTTCACGGTCCATAGGACCTCCTCTCGAAAAGGGAGGGAAGTCCAGTGCGCGGGGCGAATGAACAGCGACACTGTCATCCGTGCAGACTCTTCCAAGTCGCGACACAATGTGATACCACTACCCGTGCGGGCCAGTCTTATGTGCGGAGATTTCGCTGCCATAGGAGCCGCGGCCACCATTTAGGACATCCCTCAAGATGAGCCTGCG
>JANOLT010000457.1:0-8791 GCA_031419915.1 Holophagaceae bacterium | reverse complement strand
GAAGCTGCACACCCAACCCAGCTACCCAAACCAATCGAGCCCATACCTTCCTGGCTTTAGATTGCAAATCCACGGCGGAATTGCATCTGGATTCCGCCGAGGAGATCCAGGTCTGGGCCTTCTCCTGGAAGGAATGGGAAGAATGTCTCCGCAGTGGCAAGATCCATCACGCACTGGTGCTCACGGCGTTCTTGAAGCTGACCTACTGGGATGGCTGGCCGGAATTGCAAGCGCGACTTGGGGGGTGAATTTCCCAAAAATGGAAGGTCAGCAATTTTTTCTTTCGAGGTCTTCATGAATTCCGATTTTCAGAACCATCTCCGTGGCGAGACAGAAAAGCTCCGCGAGGCAGGTCTCTTCAAGACAGAGCGGGTGATCACCTCCGCTCAAAGCGCCCGCATCATGGCGAATGGGCGGCCCGTGATGAACCTGTGTGCCAACAATTACCTGGGCCTTTCGAATAATCCAGAGCTCATCGAGGCCAGCAAGAAAGCGTTGGATTCCCGTGGTTTCGGAATGTCGTCGGTGCGCTTCATCTGCGGCACCCAGGACATCCACAAAGAACTGGAAGCCAGGCTCAGCGCCTTTCTCGGCATGGAGGACACGCAACTTTATTCGAGCTGCTTCGATGCCAACGGCGGCGTGTTCGAAGCCCTTCTTGGCGAGGAGGATGCCCTTATCAGCGACGCCCTCAACCACGCCTCCATCATTGACGGCATCCGCCTTTGCAAAGCGCAGCGCTACCGCTATGCGAACTCCAACATGGAGGACCTCGAAGCGAAATTGAAGGAAGCAAGCGGCGCCCGCTTCAAGCTCGTGGTCACCGATGGCGTGTTCTCCATGGACGGCTACATCGCCAACCTGTCGGCCATCT
Organism: Holophagaceae bacterium; assembly: GCA_031419915.1. Taxonomy (GTDB): domain Bacteria; phylum Acidobacteriota; class Holophagae; order Holophagales; family Holophagaceae; genus JANXPB01. Next base: position 7,917 of record JANOLT010000457.1, on the reverse strand, counting down.
GCGACCTTGCAGAAAAATATGGCGCCATGGTGATGGTGGACGACAGCCACGCGGTGGGATTCATGGGCGAAAAGGGCCGCGGCACCCACGAACACTGTGGTGTGATGGGCCGCGTGGACATCCTCAGCGGCACACTGGGCAAGGCCTTGGGTGGTGCCAGTGGCGGCTATATTTCCTCGAGCAAGGAAGTCATCGAGTGGCTGCGCCAGAAATCCCGGCCCTACCTTTTCTCCAATTCCCTGGCCCCCGCCATCACTGCGGCGAGCATCGCGGCGCTGGACCTCTTGAATGATGGCGATGCTCTCCGGGGCCGTCTCCGGGCCAACGCCGCGCACTTCCGCGCTGGCATGAGCAAGCTCGGTTTCCGCCTCCTGCCCGGCGAACATCCCATCATCCCCGTCATGCTCGGCGAGGCCGCCCTTGCGCAGGCGATGGCCAACGCCCTGCTCGATGAAGGCGTATACGTCATCGGGTTCTTCTTCCCTGTCGTGCCCAAGGGTGAAGCGCGTATCCGAACCCAAATGAGCGCCGGGCACTCGACGGCGGATCTGGATTTCGCCATCGCTGCGTTCGAGAAAGTGGGGCGCGCGTTGGGCGTGATCCGCTAAAAAACTTGGAACCGCGAAAGGCGCGAAAACTCGCGAAAAAAACAAGTTCTTGAATTCGCGTATTTTCGCGTATTTCGCGGTTAACGTCATTCGCGGTTAACAAGAGATAATGACTTCGCGGAGGCACCCATGAAAGCCCTGATCAAATCGAAGCCTGAGGAAGGTATCTGGATAACCACGGATGCGCCGGTGCCGTCGATGGGCGTCCATGACGTGATGATTCGCATCCACAAGTCGGCCATCTGCGGCACGGACGTGCACATCTACAACTGGGACGAGTGGAGCCAAAAAACCATTCCCGTTCCCATGATCGTGGGCCACGAGTATTTCGGCATCGTGGAGAAGGTGGGCACCGAAGTGGAGGCATTCAAGCCCGGCGACCGCGTAAGCGGTGAGGGGCATCTTACTTGCGGGTTCTGCCGCAACTGCCGGGCGGGCAAGCGCCACCTGTGCCGCAACACCAAGGGCGTGGGCGTGAACCGCCCGGGTTCCTTCGCGGAATTCCTGGTGATTGATGCGGGAAATGTCTATCACATTCCCGACAATATCTCCGATGAGATGGCTTCCATCTTCGATCCCTTCGGCAATGCCACCCACACCGCGCTGAGCTTTGATCTGGTGGGCGAGGACGTGCTCATCACCGGCGCAGGGCCCATCGGTATCATGGCTGTCGCCATCGCACGGCACGTGGGCGCCCGGCACATCGTCATCACCGATGTGAACGACTATCGGCTTGCGCTGGCGAAGAAGATGGGCGCCACCGCGGCCGTGAACGTGACAAATCAGGATCTTAAACAAGTCATGCAGGACTTGGGCATGACCGAGGGCTTCGACGTGGGAATGGAGATGAGCGGCAATGCCACGGCCTTCCGCCAGATGTTGGATGTCATGAATCACGGCGGCAAGATCGCCATGCTTGGCATCATGCCCGGCGAGCAGGCCATTGATTGGAGCAAGGTGATTTTCAAGGGACTGATATTGAAGGGCGTGTATGGACGGGAGATGTTCGAGACGTGGTACAAAATGGTCGCCATGCTGCAAAGCGGGTTGGATCTGAGCCCGATCATCACGCACCGTTTCGGCATTGATGATTTTCAGAAAGGCTTCGATGCCATGCGCAGCGGGCAGAGCGGCAAGGTGGTGCTGGATTGGGGCGTGGGGTAGGTCGCCTTCTTGTCTGTAAGACGAATTGGCTTATTATGTAAGGCGGAGGTAACGCTATGCAGTCTGGAATGCCTTACATTCCGTTGGCCGCTGTAGATGCCACGGTGAGTTCCAAGGGCCAAGTGACCCTGCCAAAGGCTCTGAGGGAACACCTTGGAATACAGACGGGGAGCCGAATCCGGTTCAGCCTCACAACCCATGGCGGTTTCCAGGCCGAACCTGTGCTCTATGACTTGGAGGATCTCTGGAAGGTGTCCGACCAAGGCCCTAAAGCCAAGAGTGTTATGACCTTTGAAGAGATGAACACAGCCAAGTCCCGGAGGGTTTGGTAATGATCGTGGCCGACACTAATGTCTGGGCTCGCGCCTACCTGAATGACAACGAAGCCCAGGTGCAGAGGGCTCGCAAGGCTTTGGCAGAGGCGCGGTCCAAAGGAGGGGTTTTTGTACCCATGATAGTCATGGCGGAACTTGCTTGGGTTCTCCGAGGAAAATGGGACCGGGCGCGGGTGCTGAACACCCTGGAAAGTCTGATCCAAACCCGTGGGGTGGTGATCGAGTCCCCGGCTCTGGTACGAGAGGCCATTAAGGCTGCCCGGCAGGGCGGGAAGGGTGGATTTGCCGACCACCTCGTTGCCCAAGTGGGGTTTGCCAACGGGGCCAAGGAAATTCTCACCTTTGATGACAAGTTCGGCAAAGCCGCACATGTTCGACGGTTGAAGTGATAATGCTCACGAGATCTGATATCGAGGCTGCGCGATTACGCATCGCTCCCTTCATCCGCTTCACGCCGATGCTGGATGTGTTGTTGCCTACGCCCTCAGGCCCGGTGCCCGTGGTCTTGAAGCTGGAGAATCTACAGGTGACGGGCTCGTTCAAGCCTCGCGGTGCGTTCAATTCGTTGCTGCAGATCGAAGGCGGGCATGTGATCGCCCTTTCAGGTGGTAATCACGGCTTGGCAGTGGCCCATGCGGCAAAGGTGCTGAACAAGAAGGCCGTGATCTTCGTTCCCAAGAGCGCTGCTGTCACCAAGATCGAAGCCATGAAACTCACGGGAGCCGAAGTTCGCCAGGTGGGCGACGTGCCCGCCGATGCCTTCCAAGCGGCGGAGGACTTTGTGCGCGAGACCGGCTGGCCCCTGGTGCATCCCTATGATCAGGAGCCCACGCTGGCGGGGCAGGGGACTCTCGGATTGGAATTGCTGGAGCAGGCGCCTCAGGTCCGTCGCTGGCTTTTGGCGGTGGGGGGTGGCGGCTTTCCCGCGGCTGTGGCCCTCGCCATGGCGGGCGAGGCCGAAGTCATTCCCATCGAGCCCGAGGGCTGTCCCGGTCTGTTCGAGGCTCAAAGGGCGGGCCATCCCGTGCCGGTGAAGGCCGAGGGCATTGCGCGAAACTCCCTGGGCGCGCCCAGTATCGGGGCGCTGCCCTGGGACATTTTGAAGGATCGGGTCGGTCCCACGGTGCTCGTGAGCGATGCGGCCATTCTGGAGACCCAGCTATGGCTCTGGCGAGAGGCCAGGATCGTCGCGGAACCCGGTGGCGCCGCGGCTCTGGCGGCCCTGCTGAGCGGCGCATGGACCCCCGACGAAGCGGGCCCCGTCGGCGTGGTGGTATGTGGAGGCAATGCGGACTCCCTGCCGGTTTGAGAAAGTTTGAATAGTGACGGCTCAATCAAAGTAAAGATGGAAGCCATGAACGACTCTCAAACTCCCTCCCAGGATTCCCGCATCGCTTTCTGCCTGGAGATAGGCAAGGCGCTGCACAGTTTTGGAACCCCGGCTCATCGCTTCGAGGAGGCCATGCAGCGGCTCGTGGCCTCGCTGGGACTCGAAGGGGATTTCCTCGCCCACCCCACCGCCTTCTTCGCGGAACTGCGGAGCGCCACTCGGCGGGAGGTCTTCATGGTGCGCGCCGAACCCGGGGACACGAACCTGGAGAAGCTCGTGAGCATCCAGGCTCTGGTGAAGGAAGTCATCAACGGCAACCTGCCCATCGAGGAAGCCGCGGCGCGCGTCCGGGAGGTTGTGGACCAGGCGCCGCGCTTTGGCAGGGCCTTGGTGGCGGCGAGCTTCGGGCTGTCCAGCGCCATGGCCGCACGCTTCTTCGGCGGAGGGTGGCGGGAGATGGTGCTGTCGGGCCTGCTCGGGGTGCTCATCTCTCTGCTCGGCTTCTGGACATCGAAGCAACATCACCTGGCCCAGGTGCTGGTCCTGCTGGCCGCAACCCTCGCGGGCTTCGGCGGCGTGGTGGCGGCTCACCTGATCCCGCACACCGCGGCTTTCACCATCACACTGGCTGGCATCGTCATCCTGCTACCGGGGCTGAAACTCACCGTCGCATTGCGTGAGGTGGCCACCGGTAATCTCGTGGCGGGGTCAGCGCGCCTCGTGGACGCCGTCATGATCCTGATGATGCTGGCCTTCGGCGTGGCCCTTGGACGCCAGGTCGCCATGCAATTCACCTCGGCCTTCCGGGAATCCCTCTCAATCCCCATGGCGGCCTGGACCGAATGGGTGGCCCTGCTGGCGGTGCCCCTGGCATATCTGGTGCTGTTCCAGGCGCGGAAGCGCGACTTCGGCTGGATCCTGCTCGCGAGCATCGTGGCCTTCGTGTCCTCGCGCCTCGGTGCCGCTTGGCTGGGCCCCGAGTTGGGCGCGGGCCTGGGCGCTATGGCCCTGGGCATCGCCGCCAACCTGTTCGGCCGCCGGACGCGCCTGCCCAACCAGATCATGGAACTCCCGGGCCTGCTGCTGCTGGTGCCGGGCTCCATCGGCTTTCGCGGCCTGGCCTTCCTCACCATGGGCGAAACCGAAGTGGGCGTTCAGACCGCCTTCCGCATGGTCTTCCTGGCGGTGGCCCTGGTGATGGGGTTGAGCCTTGCAAATGCCCTGGTGAGGCCCCGGAAGGGGCTGTGAAGCTGGGCTGTGGGCTATAGGCTGTGGGCTATTCGGGGAGATCGAGGCGGAATCCTACGCCCAGGCGGTTCCAGCCATTGATGGAGAGAATGGCGAATGTGAGTGCCACGATTTGTGTTTCGGTGAAGTGGTGCTTCAGCCCTGCAAAGGGCTGATCCATGTCGGGCTGGTGCGTCAACTGCGTCAGTGCCTCCGCCCAGGCGAGCGCGGCCTGTTCTTTCGGCTCGAAAAGTTCTGTCTCCCGCCAGGCGGCCAACACGGCCAGGCGGCGTGGTGGCTCGCCCATCTTCAGTAGGTCCGTGCTGTGCATGTCCATGCAGTAAGCGCAGCCGTTCAACTGTGAGACGCGGAGATCGAGGAGTTCCAGCAGCCGGGGCTCGATGCCCGCCGCGCGGGTCTGCTTCCAGAGGTTGAGCTGAGCTTCATAAAGGGCCGGGGCGAGTTCCTGGTAGGACTTGGACAAGCGCATGGGTTTTCTCCTTTTTGTTCGGGATGAAGCCGTTCGCGGAGGCCAGATCCTGTCGTCGGCCCGGGTGTCTCAAGGCAACAGGGGTTCGCGCCCGCCATCCGCGTTCGCTCGCCAGGCGCGACCGTCTTCCCAGAGCCAGGCTTCGCCCCGCCTGCCTCTGAGGATTCCAGCATCAATCCCGAACACCTTCCCGCCATGGAAGGCAGTCACGTGGTCCAGGGTGGTGTGGCCTACGACCATGGTTTCGACATGGAAATGGCGCAGGGCTTGGGTGATCTCATCTTCGGTGGAGGATGGAATCCCACCGGGAGGAAGCAAGCCCCGGTACCAGAGGGGCCCCTTGGGTCCAAGAAGCAGCGCTGCGTCCCCTTCGGCCGCGTGCGCTGGCACTCCCCAGACAACCCGGAAGCGCGCGTTGATCTGCTCCAGGCTCCAGTCCTGAGCTACCAGTTCAGGGGAGATTCCGCCATGGACAAAAAGCAAGTTCCCCAACTTGAGAAGGACGGGACGGCTTCGCAACCAGCGCCCGAGTTCCGATTCCGGACCGAGGAGATCAGGTTGGGAGGGCAGGCCCTCGATGGTCTGGGCATATTTCGAATTCAGGTACCGCAGATCACCGGCGGCCACCATGGCTTCGTGATTGCCAGGAAGGACATGGACCCATCCGCCTTGTTTCCGGGCGGCTCCTTCGAGGGCCCTTAAGAACCAGAGGGTTTCAGTCACATTGGGGCCACGATCCATGACATCACCGACAACCACCAGATGGCCTCGGCCGAAGGTCCACCGGAGCTGATCGTCAATCACCTTTTGGGCTTTGAGCAGGCTCAGCAAAGTGTCGAAGCGGCCGTGGATATCGCTGACCGCCAGGATCTTTTTCGGGGCGGGGAAAACGGCTTGCGCTGGAAGTGGATTTCCAGGCTGAAGCGTGAGGGGTTGCGCCGCCACACCCGGCAAGGCCAAGGTGAAGCGTCCAGATGCTTTCTCGATCTCCAGCCGCCCTCCGCGAACCCTGAAGATTTGAGCGTGGGACCCATTCCAGAGCACATGGGGTCCGTCATCGACATCAAGGACTCCGAGGACTCCAACCTGCGCACTGGCCGGGGCCATGGGCAACGGCAAGGCCAGCAGCCCGGATCCAAGAATCCAGATGAGGGTCCACAAGGTCCGCATCGCAGCGCGGAGGGGCAAGGCAGAGATCATCCAGGGCCTCGGGAAAACTTCATTATGCCTTGGCCGATCCATAATCCTGGACGTTCCCGCCTGGGTCCCCGCATTACCTCTATCCTTAGGTCATGAGCCCTTTGAAAATCACGACTATCATCACGACGCATCGGCGTCCGGGGCTTTTGGTCAGGGCCTTGAAGAGCCTGGCGGCCGAGAGGTGGAAGTTCGGCGAAATCCTGGTGGTGGAAGACGGGGAGGACCCCACCACGGCCGCCCTCCTCCGAGAGACGGGGGTTCCCTGCCGCCTGGTGCAGCGCACCCTGCATAGCGTCGCCAAGGCCAGGAACCTGGGTCTGAGGGAGGCCCAGGGGGATTGGGTGATTTTTCTCGATGATGACGACATCGTGTATGCGAATCGCCTGGAGAAACTCGAAGCGGCCGCCATCCGGTCAGGGGCGGCCATCGTTTTCGGTAGCACCCTCAAAGTCACACCCAGGAGATGTTTCCGGGTGCCAACCAAGCACCCCAAGGGCGAAGGTGTCTCAGATTTTTCAGACATTCTCCGCTGCATGCCGCACACCAACAGCACCTTGATTTCCAGAAAGAGCCTGCTGAATTGCGGGGGCTTCGTGGAGGCCTCCACTTATTTCAGCGACTGGTGCGCCTTTCTGCACATGGTGGATCGAGCACCCGGTGCCTGGCGCATCCCCCACCTCCTTTCGGAATTCGAAGCGGGCGAAGGTGGCATGACCCACGATGTGGCCCGAGGCAACGGAATGAAAGCCAAGATCCTGGAAGCCTTCGATGTCCTTAAGCTTCAAAGAGAAGAGAACCGACAGATTCTCCAGAAGGTTCGCTCAGCAGTGGAGCGGGCCGAACCTTTCTCGAGCTACGATTCCTATGTAGACATGGCTGATCGCGCGTTGTCGGACGACTGATCCATTCCTGTTCACGAATCCAAGATGGACGTATAAGGGAGTCACCCTTCCCAGGAGAATCTCATGCGCCCCACTCTTGCGCTCCTCGTCTCGGTCTTCCTCACGGGTGCTGTCGCCTTCGCCCAGACGCCGCCGACCACCCTGCGTACTTACTTCGCCAACAAGGACGTCATCCAGACCGGAGGGGCGAGGCTCATTCCCATCAAGACCCCCAAGGGCGAGTTCAAGGTGTGGACCAAGCGCTTCGGGAACAACCCCCGCATCAAACTGCTGCTGCTCCACGGCGGACCCGGCGGTACCCACGAGTATTTCGAGTCACTGGAGGGCTTCCTGCCCGCCGAAGGCATCGAGTTCATCTACTACGACCAACTGGGCTCCAACCGCTCCGACCAGCCTAAGGACAACGATCTTTGGACCACGGAACGCTTCGTTGAAGAAGTCGAACAGGTGCGCATCGCCCTGGGACTCGGCAAGGACAACTTCTACCTGCTGGGCCACAGCTGGGGAGGCATCCTTGCCATGGAATACGCCTTGAAATATGGGGCGAATCTGAAAGGACTGATCATCTCCAACATGATGATGAGCATCCCCGACTACAACCGCTACGCCGAGGAGGTGCTCTCAAAGCAGATGGATCCCGCCGTGGTGAAGGAGGTGAAAG
>JANOLT010000456.1:0-6064 GCA_031419915.1 Holophagaceae bacterium | reverse complement strand
GGCCCGCGCTGTCACGCCCGTTCCCGGCGGCGTGGGCCCCCTGACCATCGCCGGGTTGATGATGAATACGCTGGAGGCCTGTGAAGGGTGAGGCCAGAGGGCGCGCTGCGCCCGATAGCTGGAGGGGCGTAACACCTTGGCCAGAAAAACGCTGGACCTTCGACCTGCTGCGGAGCACCACCCATCGCGTCGGCCTGCGATCGGTATCGGGGGCCGCAATGGCTTCGTTTTTGTTCGGAGAATCATCCATGGCATCGGCCGTTTTGGCCGACATATAGGCTCCAACTCAGCGTACACAGTGAGCAGGAAGGCGCACTGCGCCTGATAGCTGGAGGGGCAGTAACACCTTGGCCAGAAAAGCGCTGGCCTTTCGATAGGTAATCTTCACAGCCTTTAACTTTCCTCGCAGCACCACCCATCGCGTCGGCCTGCGGCCGACATAAGGGCCCGTAACACCTTGGCCAGAAGAGCGCTGGCCAAGGCGTAACGGGCCCTAAGGGCATAACCCGCCGTCGACGTTCACGACCTGGCCACTCATGTAGCTGGACCAGTCGCTGCACAGGAAGGCCACGACATGGGCCACTTCTTCAGGCTCACCGGCTCGCTTGAGGATCGTCGGGCCTAAGAATTCACGAATCTGCTCGGGATTCAGATCAGAGGTCAACTCCGTATGGATGAATCCGGGGTTCACACAGTTCACCAGAACGCCGAAGGCGGCCATCTCCCGGGCCAGGCTTTTTGAAAGCGCGATGATGGCGCCTTTGGACGCGGCGTAGTTGGTTTGGCCCGCCATCCCAACGACGCCCGTAGGGCTCACGATGTTGACGATGCGGCCCCATTTCTGGCTCATCATGCCGCGCACGAAAGCCTTGGTGGCGATCACCGTGCCTTTCAGATTCACGTTCATGACGTGTTCCCATTTCTCATCGGCCATCAGGATGAAGGGCCCGTCATCGCGCGTCCCGGCGTTGTTCACCAGGATGTCCACGAGCCCCAGTTCCTGCTTCACCCGGTCGGCGCATTGGCTCATGGCCACCTTGTTGCTGACATCCGCCAGAACAGCGATGGATTTTCGGCCCATGGCGCGGATATCCGCCGCGACCTGCTCTGCCAGATCAGCGTTCTTCAATGCGTGCACCGCCACGTCCGCGCCCCAGGTGGCCAGCTCTAGCGCGATGGCCTTGCCGATGCCCCGGGATGAACCGGTGACGAAAGCTACACGGCCTTGAAGGGGTGAAATGGCGAGGGACATCAGGGCTCCGAGGGCATGGAATGAATCAAGCAGTTATTTGCGGGTTTTTTTCTTGGATGGCGCGAATTTGCCAGGATCCTTGCCACGTTGGGCGGCTGCGCGCTTTTCGGCGGTCCAGCGAGGTTTTGGGCTCGCTTCCCGGGTAGTGGAAGCGGCGGCTCTGGGCGCGCGCGGAGCGGCAGGCCGTCCTCCTGCCGAACTTGACGGCCTGTCTTTTCGCGGACTTGCGGGGCGATCTTCACGATCTTCACGTGGTCCGGCGTAACGACTGCGGGCAGGGATTTCCTCCTTGTCCTTGCGTGGGCTCCGCCCTGCGGTGGGGCTGGTGCCTTCGGCCCTGCGGGCTCCGGCGTAGGTGCTGCGGGGCTTCTTTCCCTCCACATCACGGGGGGCTGCGGGCCGGGCAGTGCGCGGTCCTTCTGGACGCGGTTCGCGGGCCCCCCGAGGTCCGGCGGGGCGTGCATCGCGATCCGCGGGACGTGCATCGCGGGTTGTGGGACGTGCATCGCGGGTTGCGGGACGAGCATCACGGGTTGCAGGACGAGCATCACGGTCTGCGGGACGTGCATCGTTGGTTGCGGGACGAGCATCACGGGAACCCGCTAGACGCGGGCGCCTGGGCCGTTCCTCTCTTCCAAGGTGTTCGGGGACGGCGCCGAAATTCTCTGTATTCTCGCCCTTCCTGTAGACCTTGGCCCGGTGGATCCGGTCTTCTTTCCTTGCCTTCGTGATTTTGGGTTTGAAGATGCCCGTCTCGCCTTGCACGCCGGCTTCGGCACGGGTGACGCGAGACGCAGTGCGCAAGGTCTTCAAGGCCGCTTCCATGTCGGGCGGCATGGGTGCCGTGACGGAGACATTCTGTTCTTCCACGGGATGGCGGAAACCCAGCAATTCAGCGTGCAGGGCCTGACGGTCGATGAGATCGCTTTCCTGACCGTAGACCTGGTCCCCGAGCAGTGGAAATCCTTTGTCCGCGAACTGCACGCGGATCTGATTCCGACGGCCGGTTTCGAGTTTCACTTCTACGACCGTATGGCCGGGCAGGCGCTCCAGCACGCGGTAGTGGGTGATGGCCTGCTTGGCTCCCTTCGTGTCGCCACGCTTGTCTACGGACATGCGCAGGGATTTCGAATGCTCCACCAGGTGGCCGGTCATGGTGCCGCTGTTTTCAGGCAGTTCGCCCACCAGGATGGCTTTGTAGACACGGTTCAATTTGTGTTCCTCGAACATAGCTTTTAGCCCGTGCAGGGCCTCGGGCGTTTTGCCGAAGACCAGCACACCGGAAGTGAAGCGGTCCAGGCGATGCACGATGAAGAGATCAAAGCGTTTGAAGCCGCGGCGGCGATAGGAGTCCGTGATGGCATCCGCAAGATTGGGATCGCCGCCTTTTTCCGCAGGCACCGTGAGCAGGCCCGCGGGCTTGTCCACAAAGAGCAGATGACGATCCTCGAAGAGCACTTTGAAATCCCCGCCCGCGCTGCGCTTGGCTTTGGGCAATTCCTTGTAGATGGTCGAATCGTCGAAGCGCACGGCGATGGTGTCGCCGAGCTTGAGCCGCACTCCGTACTTCGTGGTGGCTTGCCCATTCACCGTGACGCAACTCGCATCCAGCAGCCCCTTGGCCTGCCGATGGCTCACCTCCAGCACGCGATGCAGCTCCGCCGCCAGGGCCTCATCGTCAACTTCAGCCTTCCAAGTCTTATCCAAACGCGCCATGGTCGTCCCCCTGTGCCTGGCGTCCTTAGGGACCGTTACGGAATAACCAGTGCTTTTCTGGTTAGTCCGTTACGGCCCCTTATGCCGGACCGCCATCGTAATGACTGAGCTATTATTTCGCAACGGCGCGAAACGCTGAGCCAACCATCCAGCAGAACATTCAAAACCATATTTCCCAAGAAAAAAAGCGGCGCCCCAAGCCTGTCTGGGGGCGCCGCTTTCTGGAGAAGGCTGATCTGGTTATTTCTTATTGGCCTTGGCGAAATCACCGGCCTTCACGATGTTGAGTTTGGCTGGGTCAATGAACTTGCGCATGGACGTGAGAATTTTTTCACCGGTCAGTTCGCCGACCTTCTTTTCCAGGTCTGTGCTGAAGGCCATCGTCCGCCCAGCGAACATATTTCCAGCCAGGCGCGAGGCCAGCTCACGATCCTGAGAACGGCTCACCTGCTGGGACTGGAGCCAGCCACTCTTGGCAGCCTTGATCTCATCTTCGGTGAAGCCATCCTTCACGGCCTTGGCCATCTCCTCCTTGAACGCGACTTCCAGTTTCGCCACATTCGAGGGGTTGTAGATCGCGAAGGCGATGAAACCCCCCACGGCATCCTGCACGCCAGCTTGGAATTGGGAACCCACACCGTAGCTGAGGCCTTCCTTCTCTCGGATGCGGGTGGCCAGGCGGGAGTTCAGGAATCCGCCCCCCAGCATGAAGTTGCCGAGCACCATCGCCGGGTAATCCGCATCCGTGTCCTTGATGGCGAGAGGCATGGCTGCGATGAAAAACGCGCTGGCCTTGTCCGGCGTTTCGATGGCTCTGTTGATGACGTCCACCTTGGCGATGCGATCCACAATCCGCGTGAAGGGCGAGGGGCTCTTCCAGTCACCCAGCGTCTCGTTGATCAGCGCTTGGATTCCCTTGGGGTCAAAGTCGCCTATCAAGGCCAACTCGCCGGATGATGCGCCGTAGAAAGTCTTGTAGAAGGCCTTCACGTCGTCCAGTTTCGCGGCCTTGATCTCCGCCAGGCGCTCATCAATGGAATCCACATGGCGGGGATGACCTTTGGGAAAGGCGTTCATATGAGTCTGCATGGCCATGCTGCCCTGGAAGGTGGGCTCACTGCGCTGCTGTTCCAGGCCATCAATTTTCTCAGTCCGCAGCGTCTCGAATTCCGAAGCGGGGAAGGCGGGGTCGCGTAGCACTTGAACCAGCAAGCGGAGGACGGCTGGGAGATTTTCATTGGTGGTTTCCACGCTGGCTCTCACGGTTTCGTTGCCGCCGGAAAGCGAGACCTGGGCCTTGAGCTTGTCGAACTGGTCTTTAATCTCCGTGCGGCTTAACTTGCTGGTGCCGCGCATGAGCATGCTGCCAGCCAGGGTTCCCGAGGCTCCCTTGTTCATCAGGGAATCTTCGCTGCCCAGCCGCAGGGTCAGACTTGCCTGGACGGAACCACCGCGGGTCTTTTTGGAAAGCAGAGCCACCTTCAGACCGGCGGGGGTGCTGAAGTGCGTTGTGCGGGCGTCAATATTGGCCGGGCTGGCGTCGAAGGACTCGCCTTGAGCCACCGCAGCTTGGCCTTTGTAATCCTTCACCAACTCCGCGACGCTTACGGGCGCGGGGATCTCTGCGCGATCAGGCGTGGCGGTGGGGATGAAAAGCCCCAAGGTGCGGTTCGAGGCCTTCAGGTATTTTTCTGCCGCGTTGCGCACGGCCACCGTCGTGACCTTTTTGATGCGGTCCCGTTGCAGGAAGAAAAGGCGCCAATCACCGGCCGCCATGTATTCGCTGAGTCCAAGACCCAGGCGATCGGACTGATTGAGGATCAGATCATATTGCTTCAGCTGGGATGTCTTTGCCCGGTCAACTTCTTCCTGGGTGACGGGATTCTTGGTGAATTCCTCCACGGTCTTGAGAAGGATCTCTTTGGCTTCATCCAGATTGCCTTCCTTGGGAACCTGGGCGAAGAAGCTGATGACGCCGGGCTCGAAATAGGTGGCGTTGTCGCCGAACACGAAGCTGGCCTTCTTGGTTTCCACCAGGGCTTTGTGAAGACGGCCAGAGGGTGTGTCCGCGAGCACCTGGGCCAGCACATCCAAAGCCGGTGCATCCGGATCCCCGCCGGATGGCGTGTGGTAGACCGCCGCCACCACCTGGACATCGCCCGTGCGACGCAGCGTCACGCTACGTTCGCCGTCTTGGGTGGGATCCAGCGTGTAGGTTTTCTGAATCACGCGGGTGGGCTTTGCGATGCGACCGAAACGCTCGTTGATCATGCCCAGGGTCTTGGGCTCGTCAAACTTGCCCGCCACCAGAAGCACCGCATTATCGGGCTGGTAGTAGTAGCGGTAGAAGGCCTGGAGCCGTTCGATGTTGACGTTTTCGAGATCAGATTTCGCGCCGATGGTGGACTTGCCGTAGTTGTGCCACAGGTAGGCCGTGGACATCACCCGCTCCTGTAGCACGCGCAGTGGATTGTTTTCCCCGCTCTCGAATTCGTTGCGGACCACCGTCATCTCGGAATCGAGATCTTTCTTGGCGATAAAGCTGTTGACCATGCGATCGGATTCGAGATCCAGCGCCCATTTCAGGTTTTCTTCGCTGGATTGGAATGTTTCGTAGTAGTTGGTGCGATCCAGCCAAGTGCTGCCGTTGGGCCGTGCTCCGCGCGCCGTCAATTCCTTGGGGATGTCTTTGTGGTTTGGGGTTCCCTTGAAGACCAAGTGCTCCAGCAAGTGGGCCATGCCCGTCTCGCCGTAATTCTCATGTGGGCTGCCCACCAGGTAGGTCACGTTCACCGTGATGGTGGCTTTGGATGGGTCTGGGAAAAGCAGCACACGCAGGCCGTTGGCCAGGTGGTATTCGGTGATGCCCTCGACGGAAGTGACCTTGACAGGCGCGGCCAAAGGGGTGGCGGGTTTGGCGTTAGCCTTTGCGACGACTACTTTCCGGGTCGGGCTTTTGACGGGAGCGGCGGTCTGAGCCAAACCAGGCAAGCCCGCGATCAAAAGGGTTGAAAGGATGGAAAGCCTTGCTCGGGTTACAAAGATCATAGGGGCTCCAAAGACTCGGCTCAAAGGCACGAAAATCCAGACTCCCAC
>JANOLT010000455.1:0-7319 GCA_031419915.1 Holophagaceae bacterium | reverse complement strand
GTGCTGGACACCGCGACCTTCTTCACCGAGATCATCCGGGGCGAGCATGACCTTCCCTGGGACGAACTCCAACGTGGACTACATCATCTGGATCTGGAAGGGCAGGCCACTGGCGAGGTATGTGGGTTAAGCCCGGATCCTGCATTTGGACAGGATGAAATTGGCTTCAGGCCTCAGGCTGCAGGCTTCAGGCAAAGAATCGCATCGCATTGGATTGTGCTGTTGGTGATGCGAACCTGAAGCCTGAAGTCCGAAGCCTGAAGCCAGCGGGGGTCATGCAATCGCAAAATCAGGGTTGAGGTGTGAGGGGTGCGCCTTGTCGGCGCGGATACGAATGATGCGGGGCCCTTCGGTTTGGACTTCAAGCTTTGCTAACAAGGCCGCCCTCTGAGTAAACGCAGCCCATTGAAAATCACCAGCAAGGAAGCTCCCATGTCGGCCGCGATGGCGGACCACAGCGAGGCATGGCCCGCGAAGGTCAGGATCACGAAGACCGCTTTCACGGCCAGGGCAAAGGTGATGTTCTGGCGGATCACTTTGAGCGTTCGCCGGGAGTGATGGATCAGCCATGGCAACCGTGTGAGGTCGTCGTTCATCAAGGCGATGTCGGCGGTCTCGATGGCGGCGTCGCTGCCCATGGCGCCCATGGCGATGCCCAAGGTCGCGCGGGCCATGGCGGGCGCATCGTTCACGCCGTCCCCGATCATGGCCACCTGGCCGTACTTGGCCACCAGCGCTTCCACAGCTTTTACTTTGTCCTCGGGCAGGAGTTCGGCCTGGATCTCGGTCAGGCCCACCTGGCGGCCAACGGCCTGGGCCGTGCCGGCGTTGTCTCCCGTAAGCAGAACCAGATGCTCCACACCGGCTTCGCGCAGGCTCTGAAGGGTAGAAGCGCTGGTGGGGCGAACGGTATCCGCCAGGGCGAGAAATCCGATCAATTCTCGATCCGTCCCGAAGGCCACCACGGTGTGGCCGTCCTCCTCCAAGGATTCCAACTGGGCATGGATTTCGGGGGTTTCCACGCCTCGTTCCTCCAGGAAGCGATGGGAGCCGAGCCAATGGGCGCGGCCACCCAGAAGCGCCGTGGCACCCTTGCCCTGAAGGGTCTGAAAATCCTGGGCGGGAATGAAATCCACGCCTTGGGACTTCACGTGAGCCACGATCGCTCGGGCCAAGGGATGATCGCTTTGCGACTCCATGGACCCGGCCACACGCAGTAATTCCTGTTTGGTGAATCCATTCAGCGGAACCACTTGCACGACGCTGGGTTGCCCTTCGGTGAGGGTGCCCGTCTTGTCGAAGGCGATGGCTTTCAGGTGGGCGGGTGCCTCCAGGTACATGCCTCCCTTCACCAGGACGCCATGCCGGGCGGCGGAAGCCAAGCCCGCCACGATGCTCACGGGCGTGGAGATCACCAGGGCGCAGGGGCACGCGATCACCAGCAGAACCAAGGCCCGGTAGAACCAATCAGCCCACGCACCGCCCACGAGGAGCGGGGGAACCAAGGCCACCAAAATGGCCAGGATCATCACCACGGGTGTGTAGATCTGGGCGAAGCGATCCACCCATTGTTCCGAGGCCGCGCGCTTGGCCGAAGCTTCACCGATCATGCGGATGATCCGGGCAAGCACCGTATCGCTGGCGGGCTTGGAGCACGCGATCACGAGGGCGCCGTCGCCGTTGATGCTTCCCGCGAAAACTTCATCACCGGGGCTCTTCGAGACCGGCATACTTTCCCCGGTGATGGGAGCCTGGTTGAGGGCGCTCGTGCCCTGAAGGATCTGGCCATCAAGCGGCACGCGCTCCCCGGGTTTCACCTGGAAGCAGGCACCCACGGACACCTCCTCGGGTCGGACGGACACGGTTCCGCCATCCTTCACAAGCTGGACGAGGGTTGGCGCCAGATCCATGAGGGCCTCTACCGCTCGACGCGCGCGACTGAGGCTCCAGCCCTCTAAGGCATTTGAGACCGCGAAGAGGAAAGCCACCGTTGAAGCCTCGAACCACTCCCCGATGCTGATGGCGCCAAGGATCGCCACCACCATGAGCAAGTTCATGTCCGGGCGCAGGCGCCGTGCCGAGAGCCAGGCTTTCGGCGCAATGAACCAGCAGGCGGCGATCATGGCGCCCAGGTAGAACCCCCTGGAAAGCCAGGGCACCGCACGGACATGGCCCACGCCCTCGGCACCCAGGGCCTCGTGCAATCCACCTGAGGACCAAACATGCAGGCCGAAGGCCAGCGCGGTGAGCCCACCGCTGAGGATCGTGAGGGCCAACTGAAGCTTTTGACGCCCGGATTTCTTCTGACTCGATTCCGTGCGCTCCTGCCATGCCTCGGCGTTCATGCCCGTACTTGCCACGGCCTTCAGGATGGCCTCGGGGGAGGCCGTACCCTCCTCCAAGACGATCATCTTGGCGTTCAGGAGGTCGAAGGCGAGGTTGTTCTCGCCTCCCACCAGCGGCCCGACTTCGCGCTTGAGGACGGCGATCTCCTCGGCGCAATCCATGCCGTGGATCTTAAAGATCATGGCGCCTCCTTCGGCTTGCCCACCCATGCGTAGAAACTCGGCAAGGCTAGCAGAGTAAACAGGGTGGATGTGACGAGCCCGCCCACCATGACGATGGCCAGGGGGCGCTCCAGCTCGCTGCCACCGATGCCGAAGAGCATGGGCATCAGCCCTAGGATGGCGGCGCCTGCGGTCATGAGCTTGGGGCGCACGCGGCCGATGGAAGCTTCCCGGATGGCCTCGGCGAAGGGCATGCCCTCGGTCATCAAGTGCTTGGCCTGGATGATGAGCACGAGGCTGTTCTGCACGGCCACGCCGAAGAGCCCGATCATGCCGACGATGGAGCTGATGTTCCAGGTCTCGCCCGCCAGCCAAAGCGCGAAGAGCCCGCCCGCGAAGGCGTCCGGCAGGGTGGCGATGACGACCAGCACTTCGCGCCAACGGCCCAGGGCCATGTAGAGCAGACCGACCACCAGGGCCAGAGCCACCGCGATGGCGACACGCAAGCGTTTCTGGGTCTCGCGGGCTTCCTCGATCTGGCCGCCGATCTTGACGACGGTGCCCTTGGGCAGCTCCATCGCCGCCATGGCCTTCTCGACCCGGGTGGCGGTGCCACCGAGATCGCCCTTGGTGCGGATGTTCACGGCGAGGCGGCGCTGGGCGGCTTCGCGTCGGATGAGGCTGGGGGTGACAGTCTCGTCGAAACGCGTGACCTGACCCAGCTCCACGATGCGGCCATCCTCCAGAACGATGGGCAGCCGCTTCAGTTTTTCCGGGCTCACCCGGCCATCGTTGGGAAAGCGCAGGATCCGCTCGATGCGTTGAGGGCCATCGAAGCGGGTTTCCGTTTCCAGGCCTTGGAGGCTTGCCTTCAGGGTCTGGGCCACCATGGTACGAGGCACATTGAGCCGCCGCAGGGCGTCCTCGTCCGGGACGATGCGCCACTTGGGCAAGGGGCCGCCACCATCGGGACTCACGGAGGCGACGCCCTCGACCTTGCTGAGGATCTCCTGTATTTCCGGAAGCTTGGCCTGGAGGGCGTCCAGGTCCGGATTGAAGAGCTTCACTTGAAGGTCCGCGGGGGTGCCGCCGATGCCTTCCGAGATCCGCATCTGCATGGGCGTGGTCAGCTCGATGGGATAGGGAAGGTCCTCGATGGCTTCGGCCACGTCGTGTTCCACGGCCTTGGTGTTCCGCTTCCCGTCGAGGATCACCAGCACGTCGCTGATGGTGTGGGGCATGGGGTCTTCCGTCAGTTCCCCGCGGCCCGTGCGGCGATAGACCGAAGCGACCCCGGAGACCTTGGCGAGCTTCTGTTCCAGTTGGATGTTCGCCTCGTCCACGGCGGCGAGGCTGGTCTCAGCGGGAAGGCGGGAATTGAGCATCAAGGCTCCCTCGTCGAGCTTGGGGAGGAAGTTGCTCCCCAGGTTCACCGCGAGCCAGATGCTGGGAATGGTGAGTCCAAGAGCTAGGCCGCGGACGATGGCCCCGTGGCGCATGGCCCATTCCAGGCGTGGCTTGTAGAACCGCTTGATGGCCACGACGAAGCGCGGTTCTTCCAGCGAAGAACCCGGCGGGAGGAAGCGTTCCACCAGGGCTGGGACGAGGGTGAAGCTGAGGATCAGGCTAAGGGTCATGGCCGAGGCCACGGCCACGGCCAGGGGCGCATAAAGGCGGCCCGCCAGCCCGCCGATGGCCAGCAGTGGAATGAACACCGCCAGGATCACCAGCACCGCCGTGAGGATGGGGACGCCCACCTCGGCAGCGGCCCGGGTCAGGGCCACCCGCCGGGGCTCAATGTGGTCCCGGTGCTGGTGTAGTCGGTGGGCGAGGTTTTCCACCATGATGACGGCGGCATCCACCAGCAGCCCTACGGAGATAGCCAGGCCACCGAGCGTCATGGCATTGAGGCCCATGCCCATGGCTTGGAGGGGAATGGCCGCGCCGAAGGTGGCGAGGGGCAAGGTGACGATGACCAGCAGCGCCGCACGGAAGTTTCCCAGCAGTAGGATGAGCACCAGAGCCACGAAGATCCCGCCCAGGAGGAGCGCCACGGTGACGCCGTTAAGGGCATGGGTGACGAGGTCGCCCTGGTCGTACATGAGGGTGAGGGTCATGCCTTCGGGCAGTCCTTTGCGAAGTTCGTCCAGAGCCTTGCGGACTTCGATGGCCGTGCTCAGCACGTCCGCCGTGGGCTGCTTGACCACGCGGAGGCTCACGTCCTCATGACCTTCATGGCGGGCTAGACCACGCCGGAAGGCGGGCCCTTCTCGCACATCCGCCACATCGCCAAGCTGCACCATCCCACGGTGGGTCTTAAGAGGGAGGTGACGGATTTCTTCGGGGGTGGCCGCCAGGCTGCCCACCGTCATGAACCAGCCCTTATCCTGAATCTCCATGATGCCCGCGGCCGTGTCTTGGGCGCTGCCATTCATCGCATCCGCCACCTGATCCAAGCTGACGCCCTGAAGGCGCATGCGCTCAGGATCAAGGGTCACCTGGAGCTGTCGTTCCTCACCCCCCAAGCGCTCCACCCGGGCCACACCGCGAACGGCCTGGAGCCGCGGGACCAGGACCTTCTCAGTGTGATCCCGCAAGCGCATGGGATCGATGGAAGGGCCTTCCAGCACGATCTCCTGGATCTCCTGAAGGCGCCCCGCGGCGCTGGACATCAGCGGTGGCCGTGTGCCTGCCGGGAAGTTGCCGATGACGCCCGACAGACGCTCGGCGACGAGTTGACGGGCCCGCCAGGGGTCGGTGTCGCCCTCGAAGGCCACCACCACCTGGACGACCTCCGCCTGCACGGTGGTGATCACGCGCTTGACGCCCGGAAGGCCCCCCACGGCCTGCTCCACGGGCTGGGCCACCGTGAGTTCCAGTTCCGAAGCCGCCCGGCCAGGGCTCTGGATGAGGAGACTCAGGGACGGCAGGGTGAGATCGGGAAACAGGTCCCGCTTGAGGTTCAGAAAGGTGGCGATGCCGGCGACCAGCCACACCAGCGCCAGCGCGAAGACCCAGCCCTTGCGGGGCAGCAGCCAATCGAACCAGCGGCGGATGAGGGTGCGGTGCTGGGGCGTGTAGACCTTGTAGGGATCATCGGGCATGGCCGGATCGAGGGGAATGTTCGGATCATTCGGCATGTTCGGCTCAATGGTCATGGTCATCACCTCCGCTCTTGCGCTTGATCTGGAGCGATTTGAGGAGGTAGGCGCCTTCGCCCACCACGGTCTCGCCAGGCTTAACGCCATCCAGCACCATCACGTCGCCACCCAGTTCAGCGCCTCTGCGCACGGGCCGGAACACAGCCTCTTCGCCCTCCTTCACAAAGACGCCCCAGATGCCTTCCACCTGCTGTAAGGCGCTCTGAGGCAGCACGATGGCTTTGGTGAGGGGCACGTGCACTTCGAGCGGCGTGCCGGGAATCGGCAAGGGCCCACCCGACAATCGCAGACGGTAGCTCAGACGCCGGGTGTCACCGGTGAGGGTCGCGGGCGTTCCTTCCAGCCGGGCTTTCCAATACTGGCCATCCGATCGCCGGACTTCCGTGAGTGTGCCCGGAGACCAGTCCTGGGGCGCTGGGAGTGGCAGTTCCAGGCGCGCCAAAGACGCAGCGCCGGACTGGAAGCCGCCCAATTCCTGCCCCGCTTCGACGCCCTGTCCGAGCTGGACTTTGTACGCGACCACGGTTCCAGCACCAGGGGCCTTCAAGGTGAAGGTGGCGCCCGCGGCCTCGGGACGCAGGCCCCGGGCCTCCAAGGCTAGGCGGGAGGCTTCCTCGTCGGCCTGGGCCGTGGCGGCTTCACTAAGGGCGGTCTCCAATTCCCTGCGGGAACCGGCCTGGGCCTCGAATAAGCGTTGTTCGCGCGCCAACTCAGCCTCAGCCCTTTGCTGTTTGGCCTTCGAGGCGAGCCAGTCGCCCTTCAGCCGCGCCAGCTCCGGGCTTTGGAGCGTCAACAGGGCCGTGCCGGAACCCACACGCTTTCCGGGAGGAATTGAAATGGCCGAGATGATGCCTTTCACGGGAGAGGTGAGCACAGCCTGGGCGGATTCGTCCCCGATGGCCTCTGCGGGATACCAGGCGCCCTCGGCTTTGATCTCGGGCACCTGCATGAAGCGCAGGCCGCGCACATCCTTCAGGGGCAAGTGATTCAGGTCCTCGGCTGAAGTCTCCTCGGCATGGTGTTCGGTGGCCGGCGGCGCGGCCTCCTTCTTGCGGTCGCAGGCGGTGAAGGCGATGAGGGTAAGGCTCAAAGCCGAAATTCGAAGCAAATGATTCATGGATTGTTCCCGTCGGTGAGGGCCTGGAGTTCGGCGGTGAGAAGGTGGGCGGCGTGTAGGCGTCGCAAGGAGGCGACCTGGGCTTCCAGGAGTTGGCGGCGGATGGGGAGCGCTTCGGAAGGCCGCTCTTTCCCTTCGCTGAGACGCAACCCCACGGCCCGGAGGGCGGTGTCGAAAGCGGTGAAGGGCGTGGGCGCGGACGTGCTTTGCAACCGGATCAGGGCCGACTGGAAGCGTGCCTCCAGCTCCACCCTCGCAATCTCCAATTCCTGCTTGGTGGCCGATAGAATTGCCTCGGTTTCCCGGTGGATCGCGCGGGTCTCGGCGGGTCTCGGGAAGCGGTAGGCGACGCCCACCGTGGTGATGCGTTCCGGACCTTCCCGGCTGGTGCTTCCGCGCAGGCTCCATCGGCTCGTAGCCAAGGCCTCCTGCTGGCGAAGGGTCTGCTCCTCCAACTCCAGGCGCGCTTGGAGGGCGCGTCGAAGCAAGCTGCGCTCGAACCGGGCAGGTAGATCTTGGGCGGTCATGAATTCG
>JANOLT010000454.1:0-2906 GCA_031419915.1 Holophagaceae bacterium | reverse complement strand
TTCATGATCCAGGGCGGCGGGCTCGCCGAAGATATGAGTGAAAAGGCCACCACCGCGCCCGTCAAGAACGAGGCGCCGCAAAGCTTCAAGGCAGGCCTGAAGAATGCCAAGGGCACCGTGGCCATGGCCCGCACCGCCGATCCCGATAGCGCCACAGCGCAATTCTTCATCAACACGGCGGACAATGCCTCGCTGGATTTCAAGAATGAAAGCACCGATGGCATCGGCTACTGCGCCTTCGGCCGCGTGATCGAGGGCATGGAGGTCGCCCTGAAAATCGAGCAGGTGAAGACGGGCTGGAAGAAGGGCCAGGCCAACGTCCCGGACTACCCGGTGAAAATAAAATCCGCCGAGGTCCTGGACGCCCCATGACGTCCGCCCGTCCTTTCCTGCGGCCCCTGCTGGTCTGGATCTTCGGTGGTCCGGCCCTGGCCGTGGCCGTTTGCCTGGCCTACCTCGCAGCCCTTTTTCGCTGGAGCGGCCCCAAAGGCTTCTGGACAATTGCGCCGGGCTATATCCGCATGATGGCCTGGCTCTTTGGTATCCGCAGGAGTCTTGAAGGCTGGGAAGACCTGCCCTTGGAAATCCGCGAAGGCCGTCAGGCGGCGATCTTCGTGGGCAATCACACGTCCCTGCTCGACCCGCCTTTGATCATCGCTACCTTGCCCTCGCATCCAGTCTTCATGGCCAAACGGGAACTGGCCTACGTGCCATTTTTGGGCTGGGTCATCTGGCTGGCTGATTTCATCTTCATCAACCGCAACCATCGGAGGGACGCCATAAGATCCTTGGGACTGGCGGCCCAGCGCATTCACAACGGGCTGAGCATCGCCGCCTTTCCCGAAGGCACACGCAGTCGCACAGGTGAGCTGCTGCCCTTCAAGAAGGGCGCCTTCAATCTCGCTTGGGAAGCCCAGGTTCCACTGATTCCAGTGGCCATCCTGGGGGGTCGCCATATCCTTCCTGCCGATGACTGGCGCGTGTCGCCAGGGCCTTACCTTCTGCGCATAGGCCGCCCTGTGAACCCACGGGATTACCCGAATGCCGAAGCCCTCCGACTGCTGCTCCATGCGCGTGTCCAAGCGCTGTTAGATGCCCCGTAAACCGGGATTTTGCGATTGTGAAAAACAACAATCGCAAAATAGGCTTCAGGCATCAGGCTACAGGCTACGTTGTTGGTCACGGCGGCATCTATAGATACGCCAAAAAAGTGGAACATCTGCGGCAATGTAGCCTGAAGCCACTTTCATCCCGTCCAACTGCGGGATCCGCATTAAACCGATATCATCATCACCTCGTAACCGCCTTATCCATGCTTTCCCGGCTTTGATTCGGAGTGGGCTTCGGGCTTCAGGCTTCGTTGTTGGTAACGTTGACATCTATGAGACACGCCAAAAAAGTGGAACATCCGCAGCAATGTAGCCTGAAGTCTGAAGCCTGAAGCCTGCCACCCACATTCCCTACTCCGAATCCCAGTCCCCTTGGAGATCCCTTGATTTCATTTGAAAGCCTTGAGGTACGGTACGGTCCCACCATTGCGCTGAAGGGCCTGAGCCTCACCCTGGAAGACGGCATCGTGGGCCTGCTGGGGCCCAATGGCTCGGGTAAATCCACGCTGCTGAAAACATTGTTGGGCCTACTATCACCTAGCGCTGGAGGTGGCCATGTGCTGGGCGTCCCGCTGGGTACCCGCGAAGCCGCGAAACTGCGCGGCCGCATTGGCTACATGCCGGAGTACGACGCGCTCATCGAAGACACCTCGGCCTACGACCAGGTGGCCTTTTGGGGCGAGCTGTCAGGCCTCACGGCAGAGCAGGCCCGGGATCGCGCCCACGAAGTGCTCTACTTCGTGGGGCTCGACGAAGCCCGCTACCGCCCCGTCAGTGGCTATTCCACAGGCATGCGCCAGCGCGTGAAATTGGCGCAAGCGCTCATCCACTCACCGGAACTCGTGTTTCTCGACGAGCCCACCAACGGCCTGGATCCCGACGGTCGCAGGCGCATGCTGGACCTGGTGTTGAAGGTCCACGCGGAGCTGGGAACCTCGGTCATCATGGCTTCGCACCTACTCGAAGACGTGGAACGCGTGTCCGATCAGCTCGTCATTCTCGACAAGGGCGAGGTCAAGGCGGCGGGCTCCATGGCGGGCCTGCGGAAGATGCTGGCCAAGCGCTTCGAACTGCGATTCCTGGACCCACTCGATGAATCGCAAGCAGAAAAACTGGCAGAGCTGGGCACGGTGCTGGAGCATCGCAACGGCATCTACGACGTGGAGTTGGCTACAGCGGATCCCGTGCTGCCCTTCCGTTTCGCAAAAGGCATCGGCGCCGTGCTGGTGCAACTCACGCCGCGCCACGACCGCTTGGATGAAGTGCTCATCCGCGCCTTGCGAGGCAAAATCGGCGAAACCGCAGGGAGTCACTGATGCCCATTTACGCCCCCTCCCTGCCGCCGCGGCCCGAGCTTTCCGAAGGAAGCCACGCCATCGTCGTGCTCGCGAAATTCGATCTGAAGCGCGTGGTCAAACGCAAGGTCGGCTTCTTTATTTTCGGATTCGTCTTTCTCGCGATCCTGCTCATCCAGCTAATCGTGCTCTACGGGAAATACCTCATCAACACCTCGCCTGGACTGGGAGGGCTGAAAGAATTCGCTAACAAAATCATGACCCAGGGCGCCGACTATCAGGCGGGCCTGATGGACTGGTGGATGCTCGTTCCGCTGTGGTTCATGATGGCCTTCATGGTGGGCGGCATCATTTCGCGCGATTCGCTCTACCGCATCCGCCCCCTGATCTACGCGCACCCCGTGCGGCCTCAGGACTACATCACCGCCAAGGCGCTATCGGCCTTCATCATCCCCATGGCGGTGATGCTGCCCTTCGTGCTGCTGCCTTGGGGGCTTTCCCT
>JANOLT010000453.1:0-3549 GCA_031419915.1 Holophagaceae bacterium | reverse complement strand
CCAAGCCATTGCCGACGCCGAAGCCCATCTATTGACTCTGCTGCAAGCGGATGCGTACTCCTGAACCCTAGGGAAGGTTGATAAACCTGGAACCCCATCGCCTCGTATTCCCTTAGTTCCTATGGAGCTTGCCCATGCTGCGTCCGTTTTTCGCCTTGTTCCTCGGCTGTGCCACCCTGCTCTCTCAGGATCCAGGCCTCGAATCCTTAAGGAAGGACGGCCACTGGAAGCAGCTCCGGCCACGTATCGAAGGCTGGTACAGGAGCAATCCCGAGGATCCCTACGCGCTGCTGTGGATGTCCCGGCTCAAGCAGGCATTCTCCGACCCGGAAGGAGCGCTGGAACTGGCGAGAAAGGCCGCGGCTGCGAAGCCCACGGATCCGGATATCCAGGCCCAGCTTGGCACCGCCGCAGGACAGTGTGCCGGGCAGGCGGAGGGCAAGCTCAAGCAGCTCTCCCTCGCGAGGGAGATGAAGAAGGCATTGGAGGTGGCCCTCCCGGCGAAACTGGACGATGAACAAGTCCCGGTCATGCTGTTGCAGTTCTACCTTCAGGCGCCGGGGATCGTGGGCGGCGGAGAAGGGAAAGCCAAGGACCTTGCGCGGCGCGTGAAGGAGGTCAGAACTGAGGCGGGCCTGCTCTTGGAGGCGGACATCGCTTTCCATGCCAAGGATCCGGAAAAAGCGAGAACCCTCATCCAGCAAGCCCTGGTGAAGGACGGAAAATTCTACGGAGCCCATCTCGCCATGGCGAACTACCACCTGAGGCTGAAACCCCAAGCTCTGGATGCCGCCCTCGCTTGCTACAGACAGGCTCTCGCGGTCAAGCCCGCGGGAATCTTCGCGCACGCCCAGATCGCGTCCATCCTTGCCGAGCAGGGAAAGTGGGCCGAGCTGGAATCCAGCCTGGCCCAGGCCCGCAACGCCGCACCGGCCAACCTGCTGCCCTACTACAGTGCCGGACGGAACCTGATCGCCGAGAACAAGCACCTCGACCATGCCGAACCGCTACTACGCACCTACCTCACCCAAGAGCCCGAAGGAAACGCGCCCGACCGGGCCGCAGCCCATCGGAGGCTCGGGTTGCTGTTTGAAAAATTGGGACGCAAGGCGGACGCCCTGAAGGAGCTGGAGCAGGCCCTCAAGCTGCGTTCGCATTTTCCCCAGGCCCGGAAGGATCTCGAACGAATGAAGAAGGGTTGAACCATCCATCGCGTCGGCCTGCGGCCGATTTCGTAGGCCGTATCGTCTTCGATTTTGTTCTGGACACCATCCATCTGATCGGCCGTTTTGGCCGACATAAGGCACAGTAACGTCTTGGCCAGAAGAACGCTGGCTTCTCCAAGGGTAATCTTTGCGGTCTTCACCTTTCCTCGGAGCATCACCCATCGCGTCGGCCTGCGGCCGACATAAGGCGTCGTAATACCTTGTCCAGAAAAGCGCTGGCCAAGGCATAACGACGCCTAAACGCTGCCGCCACCCACCCGCTCGATGTGGGCGCCTACGCCTTGCAGCTTTTTTTCAAGGCCGGCGTAGCCACGGTCCAGGTGATAGATGCGATCCACGGTGGTTTCGCCTTCGGCCACCAGGCCCGCGAGCACCAGGGTCGCCGAAGCGCGCAGATCCGTGGCCATCACGGTGCAGCCAGTGAGTTTCGCGGGGCCCGCGACGATGGCCGTGCTGCCATCAATACGAAGATTGGCGCCGAGCCGCTCCAGTTCCATGGCGTGCTGAAAGCGATTCTCGAAGATGGTTTCCCTGATGACGCTGATGCCGTGGGCCTGGGTCATCACGGCCATGACCTGGGCTTGCAAATCCGTGGGAAAGGCAGGAAAGGGCGCGGTGGTGATGTCCCGGGCCCGGAGCTTTTGCGAGGGCTCCCGTTGGATGCGCAGCTGCCGGCCATCGGCCCCTTCACGCTCGGTGATGAGACACCCCATGCGCTCCAGCAGATCGATGAGTGATCGCAAATCATCAGGCCGAACGCGCTCCAGCACCACATCGCCACCCGCGATGGCTACGGCGCAAAGGTGCGTGCCGGCCTCGATGCGATCGGGAATGGTGGCGTGTGTGGTTCCATGCAAAGCTTCCACACCTTGAATGGTGAGCGTAGATGTCCCCATTCCTTCGATGCGCGCGCCCATCTTGTTGAGCAGCTCCGCGAGATCGCCGATCTCAGGCTCCATGGCGGCATTCCGCAGGATGGAAGTGCCGTTAGCCAGCGTCGCCGCGAGCAGTGTATTTTCGGTGGCGCCAACGCTTACTTTTTCAAACGTATGATCAATGGCCTGAAGCCTTCCGCCTGGAACTTTGGCTTCTACATAACCTTGCACAATCTCGATGTGCGCGCCCATGCGGGCAAGGGCTTCGAGATGCAGATTGATGGGCCGGGCGCCGATGGCGCAACCGCCGGGCAAGGAAACCGTGGCATGGCCAAAACGGGCCAGCAGCGGCCCCAACACCAGGATGCTGGCGCGCATGGTCTTCACCAATTCGTAGGGCGCCTTCATCTCGCCGCCTTCCAAATCCGCCGCTCGTATCACGGCTGTGTATTGCAGACCGTCCTCGTCCGTGGCGCGCTCCACGGCGCAACCTAGGGCCTCCAGCAC
The DNA here is from genome assembly GCA_031419915.1 of Holophagaceae bacterium. Lineage (GTDB taxonomy): Bacteria > Acidobacteriota > Holophagae > Holophagales > Holophagaceae > JANXPB01. The sequence goes on along the minus strand of JANOLT010000453.1, from coordinate 941 downwards.
TTTCAGCATGGTACGGATATCCGACACCGCGGGAAGATGCGAAAGGGTCACGGGTTCAGCACTCAACAGGGCCGCAGCGATGCAGGGAAGCGCGGCATTCTTGGCGCCGGACACGCGGATGCGGCCCTTGAGCGAGCTTCCCCCAATGATGACGAGACGATCCACGCAAGACTCCCGAATTTGAACAACAGGACAAACGGAAAGAATAACGAGAAACCGGCGATAGACTTCTTTATCCCCACACGGAGGCTCTTGATGCACCGATTACTGCTCGGACTATCGTTTTCCATCGCCTTGGTTGCACAGAGCCCGAACGTGACTAATGTCCCCATAGCCATCGCCCTGGATGCCACCGACGCGCCCCGCCACATTCTCCACGCCAAGCTCAGCATTCCCGCCAAGCCCGGAGCCCTGACGCTGCTCTATCCCAAGTGGATCCCCGGGGAACATGGGCCCACGGGGCCTGTTACGGATCTTGTCAACCTGCGCTTCACAGCCAACGGCAAGATACTGGCCTGGCGGCGGGATCTCGTGGATATGAATGCCCTTCATCTCGACGTGCCCCAAGGCGCCAGCGCCGTGGAGGTGAGCCTGGATTTCATCTCACCTACCAGCACGACCGGCTTCTCATCTGGCGCCTCCGTGACTGAAAAACTGGCGATGCTCAGCTGGAATCAGGTGCTGCTCTATCCAAAGGGCGCGCAAAGCGATTCCATCACCTGCACTGCGAGTCTCAGGCTGCCGGCTGGCTGGGGCTTTGGCACTGCGTTGGAAGAAGCCAGCAGCGCTGGCGAACGCTATCCGCGGCTCACGCACATCGAAGGAACACCTGATCGGCTGTCGGAGATCCTGGCGGCGAAGAGCCACTAAGCCGGTGTAGCAAAATAACTTTGTCATTTCTGCATGGCGCACCGGCATAAGGGGCCGTAACAAACTAACCA
>JANOLT010000452.1:0-3528 GCA_031419915.1 Holophagaceae bacterium | reverse complement strand
GACTGGCTCGGTGAAATACCTGGAGCACCTAGAGTCGCGGCGGTAGGGGAAATGGAAGCTTGGCGCGGCAGTTCATCGTGGGTCATGTCCTGCCAGACCCGAAGCTCCCGGCGGGCGTCTTCCTCCAGGATTTTGATTTGCGATGAATTCAATCGCTGTTCATTCACCAGCCGCGCAAGGGCTTCTCCCGGGCTCCACTCGAGTTCCTTGCGCAGCGCTTCATCGCCATCACCCAAGCGCAACCAACCCCGCCGAAAGGCAAGGTAAAGTATGCGGTCTTCAAGCAGATGTCTGATCATGTCGGTGTTGATTCAGCCTAGCGGAATTGAGTGGTGGATTTGAGTCCTGGGGCTTGAGTCTTGTGTCTTGAGCCTCAGGACTCGGAACTCAGGACTTGGAATTCACGCTGAAAATTCTTCGTCAGAAATTTTCCTCAGCACATCCAGCCAGGTTTTGAGTACGAAAGCCGTGGCGCCCCAAATCGGTGCCTGCGGCAATTCCAGTCGAGGAACTTCGAGCGCAAGGCCCTGACGATCCAGTATCTCGGTAGCCCAGGGCGCATCCAGCAAGGGATGCAAAGGCAATAAAAGCGCATCGAAAAGCTCGCTGCCCAACGTCCACAATGGCTCTGGCGCCTCCCATCGAAAGAGAACAGGCGTGAAGCGGGTATGCGCCTTGGCCACACCATCCGGGAAACAGCCTATCTCCCAGAGATGATCCCGCACGCCCAATTCTTCAAACAACTCACGCCGGGCTGTCCATCTCAAATCACGGTCTTCCGGCTCCGCCATGCCGCCGGGAAAAGCGATCTCGCCGGGATGTTGAGGCGCGCTGAATCCACGCTGGACCAGCAGTATTTTCTTCGCGCCAGTTTCATCCCCCCAGAGCACCACCGCCACTGCCGCGCGGCGCGGGCCTTCAGGAATGCGGAAACTGATCTTGTGGGGGTCTGGCCAGGATTGTGGCAGCACCAGGCTCCGCTCGATGACCCGCCAGGGTATTGCTGGCGCAGCTTGTGGCGGTGTCCACACGCCACTAGGCCGTTGTAACATGATGAACCTGTTGGCTCGGTGGCAGGAACGGCATAGAGGCTCCAGCTCTGCGAGCGTAGCGAGCAGGAGGACGCTCTGCGCCCGATAGCTGGAGGGGCCGTAACGAATTAACCAGAAAAGCGCTGGTTATTTCGTAACGGTCCCTAAGAATACCGGCTTCAGACAACCTTGCCAAAAACGCTCCCTCGCACACGCTCAGCGGTGTACACGCCCCGTACGCGACGCAACGCGGATAGGAGCTCCACCAAGTGGACCCGATCCTTCACGCGCAGCGCGATATGGAACAGCCCACCGCCCAGTTCCGTAGCGTTTCCTTGAAACCGCTGAATGTTGATGTTCAAGCGCTGGAAGGCCTCGCTGATGGCGAACACCATGCCCGGCCGGTCCTCCGTGGTGAGCGCAATTTCCGTATCGAATTCCGATTGCCCCTGCTTGCCCCAACCCACGTTCACCCGGCGTGCGGAATGCAGGGTCGTGGCATTGAATTGCGGGCAATTGGCGTGGTGGATGGCCACGCCACGGCCCCGGGTCACGTAGCCCAGCACTTCATCGCCCCAGATAGGCTTGCAACATTGGGCCAAGTGGTAGAGCACACCGGTGGTGTCATCCACCAGGATTTCTTCCACGCCCACCTTCGCTGGCTTTGGCGCTCGCACGCGCTGGGGCGCAGGCAGAAGCGGCTCCAATAAGCGATGGGGCGTGAGTCGGCCAAAACCCACCAATGCATAAAATGCATCCCAACTCGGTTGTTTCAATTCTTCCAGGCGCTTTTCCAGGACGGCTTTCACCTCGGGCTGGTCGAGGTGGATGCCCGCGGCGTGGGCATCGCGATCCAGCCGATCCTTCCCCATCTGAACGGCGTGATTCCGCTCCTCTTCGCGAATGAAGCCCTGGATGCGGCTCTTGGCGCCGGGGCTTTTGACGATGGCCAGCCAATCTCTTGAAGGCTTGTGGTCGGGTCGGGTAAGGATCTCCACCCGGTCCCCATTCAACAGGATGTGTTTCAGCGGCACCATGCGTCCGTTGACTTTGGCGCCCACGCAGTGGTGGCCGACTTGAGTGTGGATGGCATACGCGAAGTCAATGGGTGTCACGCCCTCGGGCAGACTCTTCACGTCCCCTTTGGGTGTGAATACCTGGATGCGCCGGAAGCTCAGCTCGCCCTTCAGGCTAGCCACGAGTTCCCGGCTGTCACTGGAGTCCTGATGCAATTGCACCATGCGGCGCAGGAAAGCCACCTGGTTGATCTCCATGCGATTGGCGATGCGGCCTTCTTTGTAGGTCCAATGGGAAGCGATGCCCGATTCGGCGTGGTCGTGCATTTCCTGCGTGCGGATCTGGAGTTCAAAGGCATCGCCAGAGGGCATCAGCACCGAGGTATGAATGCTCTGATATCCGTTGTCTTTGGGCAGACTTATGTAGTCCTTGAAACGTCCCGGAATCGGCTTGTACAGCGCGTGGACAAGACCCATGGCGGTATAGCATGAAGCGCGATCGGGGCAGATGATGCGATAGGCCAGCCAATCGTGGATTTCCTCCAGTCCCTTCTCCTGGGCGCCCATCTTTTTCCATATTCCGAAAAGATGTTTGGACCGGCCGTAGACTGTAGCCGCGATGCCTTGGGCCTTCAGTGAGGTATCAAGCGTGTTCTGGATTTCCGTGGTCAGCGCGGCGCTCTTAAGCCGCTTGGCTTCCACACCGGCGCTCAATTCAGCGTAGCGCTCAGGTTCGAGATTGGCAAAAGCGAGATCCTCCATCTGACTGCGAACGTTCCACATACCGAGCCGGTTTGCCAGAGGCGCGTAGAGTTCCATGGTTTCCCTGGCGATGCGGCGGCGCTTTTCCTCCCGCATCACTGAAAGGGTCTGCATATTATGCAGGCGGTCCGCCAGCTTCACCAGTAGCACGCGGACATCCTTTCCCATGGCCACGAGCAATTTGCGAACATTCTCGGCGTTCAGCAAGTGCCGGTCCGTGAAGTCCAGCTTGCTCATCTTGGTGAGGCCGTCCACGATTTCGGCGACTTCCTCCCCGAATTCCGCCTTGACCTGGTTCATGGTCATCAGCGTGTCTTCCACGGTGTCGTGGAGCATCCCACAGGCCACGCTCACGGCGTCCAGGCGCCATTCCGCCAGGCTCAAGGAAACCGCCAGAGGATGAAAGAAGTAGGGTTCGCCGCTCCTCCGCACTTGGGTCCGATGGCTCTCCCGCCCCACCCTGAATGCCTTGTCCAGTAAGGCCATGTCGCCATCTGGATGATGTGTCAGGAATGCCTCTTTCACTTTTGCGTAGGCCCCATCCAGTGTGAGGCAGGAATCGGGTCCACAGGCGATGCTCAGATTGTTCAACTCATTCGCGTCGCTGAATTCGTCCGCAGCCGTTCCCTCCCCCTCCCGGAGGGCAAGATCCTGAGGAACCGCGCCGTCGGCCATGCCTCAGTCTCAGTTAGTCCGCCCCGAAACGCCAGGGACCAGGG
>JANOLT010000451.1:0-4271 GCA_031419915.1 Holophagaceae bacterium | reverse complement strand
AGAATCGACCGCGCCAAAGGTGCGACCAAACAAGCTCATAGCTCATAGCCTGCTTCCGTCCCTTCATACTTCGGCATCCGGTCTCATGGCTGTAAACTCCAAGATTGGGTTTGAACCCAAGTTCCTGCCCGGGGGCGCGCTGCTGCAGTGCTCCGATTTTCAACCTCCCGCCACCAATCTGGCGGGGCAAAGCCCGAGGCTTCAGGGCACAGGAGTTTTCATGGCCGGCGCCTACGCCACCTTCACTCACATGACCGATTACATGGGCTTCCAGGGCTTGCTCACGGACGAAGAGCGCATGGTCCGCGAAACGGCCCGCGACTTCGTCAATGGTGAAGTGCTGCCCATCATCGAGAAGCATGCCCAGGACCAGACTTTCCCAAACCACCTCATCCCCAAGATGGGCGAGCTGGGGTTTTATGGCCCCTCATTGCCCGAGGAATACGGCTGTGCAGGCCTTTCCAGCGTGGCCTACGGTCTGTTGATGTACGAGCTGGAACGTGGCGATTCGGGCCTTCGCTCCTTCGCATCCGTGCAGGGCAGTCTCGTGATGTGGCCCATTTACGCCTACGGCAGCGAAGCACAAAAACAGTACTGGCTCCCCAAGATGGCGAAGGGTGAAAAGATCGGATGCTTTGGCTTGACTGAGCCGGACTTCGGATCCAATCCTGGCGGAATGCTCACCAAGGCCGTGCGCGAGCCCGGCGGCAAGTGGCGCATCAACGGTACCAAGATGTGGATTACCAACGGCACCATCGCGGACGTGGCGGTGGTGTGGGCGCAAACCGAGGACGGCATCCGGGGCTTCCTGGTTGAAAAGGGAACGCCGGGTTTCAGTGCGCCGGAAATGAAAGGCAAATGGTCCCTGCGCGCTTCCACCACTTCGGAGTTGGTGCTTGAAGACGTAATTGTGGAAGAAGAAAAATCTTTGCTGCCGCACGTAAAGGGTCTGAAGGGTCCGCTCGGTTGCCTGACTCAGGCGCGGTTCGGCATCGCTTGGGGCGCCCTGGGCGCGGCGGACGCCTGCTACCAGTGCGCCCTGGACTACGCGCAGCAGCGCATCCAGTTCGATAAACCCATCGCCAGCTTCCAGCTTCAGCAGGAAAAGCTTGCGTGGATGGTGACGGAACTGACAAAGGGCCAGTTACTGGCGCTGCAGCTGGGTCGCCTCAAGGATGCCAAACTCTACACCCCGGCGCAGGTCAGCATGGCCAAGATGAACAACGTGAACGTGGCTCTGGAAATCTGCCGCAAAGCCCGCACGATACTTGGTGCAAACGGCATCCTGGATGAATATCCGATCATGCGCCATATGGCGAACCTAGAAAGCGTCTACACCTACGAAGGGACCCACGACATGCACATCCTGGTGATCGGGCAGGAAGTCACAGGGATTCCCGCTTATCGTTAATCCCTGGTTCCAAAACGCTGCAAGGCCCCCAAAAGCAGGGGGCCTTTCGCGTGTGGGTCCATCCGCGGCTGCGCCGACCACCCCCCGATCGCACGGTCCACTGGACCGTGCTCCCGCGCGCCTTCGGCTTGCGGAGGGGGCCCCGTCCCACGACATGCACATCCTGGTGATCGGACAGGAAGTGACTGGCATTCCCGCTTATCGGTAAGGAAAACGTGGGCCGTGGGCTCTAGGCGGTGGGCCGTAGGCGTTTTGGAGCGGCCTGCGGCCGGTTTTCCTACAGCCTAGAGCCCACAGCCGACCGCGTCACTTCACTTCCAGCTTCCGCGCTTCCAGCAACGTGCCGATCGACTGCTCCAGCGTCGTGACGTTTTTCGCGTAGGTGATGCGGGCCTGGAGTTCTGCTGAACGGGCGGTGTCCAGCTCGTCGGCGCGCTGCAGCACAAAGAAGTTGGTGCTCATGCCGTTGTCGAATTTCTTCTTCTCGGCGTCGAGGTTCTTCTCGCGGAAGATGCGGGTCTTCTCGGCGGCGGCCACGCCCTTGGCGGCGGCTTCGAGATTGCGATAGGCCTGACGGACTTGCTGGATGATGCCCAGTTCCTGATCCCTTAGGCTCAGCTCGCTCTGGCGACGATTGGCCCGTGCCAGGGACAGGCCGCCCCTTGCAGCGCGGTTCGCGAACGGAATGGAGAATGTGAGACCCAGGTTGTAGCCGGGGTACTTGAAGCCCGTCAGATCGCTATTCACGCCGCTGAAATTTTCGCGGGTGTTCGACGCGCCCACATAGCCCACATTCAAGTCCAATTGGGGCTTGAGCTTGCTGTTGGCGGAGTTTTCCAATGCCTGCTTGGACTCGAGATCCAGCTTGGAGAATTTCAGCTCCAATCGCTTATCAAGGGCCATCTTTTCCGCAGTGCTCTCGTCAAACCGGAAGGGTTCAATGCTGGGCGCGTCCGCGGGATCTAGATTTGTGGATCGGGTCGCATCCGGGAAAAGCGCCCGGGCCAGGGCATCCTTCGCATTATCAAGCTGCGCTTCGGCGGCGATGATGTCCTGCTCCCGCTGGGCCGCAGAGGCCTCGGCGCTGGTCACTTCGATCGGGGCCAGTGTCCCCACCTGCACACGAATCTGATTTTCGTTCAGCTGTTTCTGGGCCAGGGCCAGCGATTGCTGTTTATTTTCCAGATTGCGCTTGGCGAAAACCAAGTCCCAATACTTGGATTCCGTGTCGGCCACGAGCGTGATGATGGATTGCTGGAAGATGTAGTCCGCCTGGATGGAACCCTTCTTCGCCACGATGAGCTGAACGCTGGCCGCGTCGCGGCCCGCATTGCGCAAAAGGCTTTGGGTGTAGGTCGCGGAGAGGCTGCTGGAGTATGGGAAGGGGTTCGCACTGAAGGGGCCGAAAGCCGTAGGACCCGTGACCTGGCCCGTGGAAGAAACCACCGTGCTCTTGCCCGACACGTCCGTGGAGGAATACAGCGGGGACTGGGAGCCATAGGCGAGGGAGAAATTCCCCCCCCATTCAAAAGGCTTGGTTACCGTGGCGTTGATGTTCCGGGTGGTGGTCGTGAAGTCAGAATCCGTGGTGCTGATGGAGCCCCCGAGATTCTGGGTCCGGATGCTCGCACTCTTGGTGTGGCCGAAACTGATACCGCTTTGCAGGGACCACTCGAAGGCACCTTGATTGATCAAGACACTAGCTTTGGTGGCTTCCCGGACCTGCTCGGCGATGCCGACCTGGAGGTTGTTCTTGAGGGCTGTCTGGACCGCATCCTGCAAGGTGATGGGCTGAATGGCTGGCGCAGCGCCGGGATTGTCCTGGGCCACCAGGCCGAACGCGATGAAAAGAGCGGGGAAGGCCCGAAAGGCGGCCGCGGTGGATCGGGACATCATCAACTCCTTGAACGACCAAATCGGAATGCATCGAACAAAAATCTACTTAGGCAGGTGCCCTTGAGGGCTCTCGGGGCCTACGGGCCGCTAATGGGTCAGGTTTAGGATAACCAGCGCTTTTCTGGTTGTCCTGTCGGGGTCCCTGATGTCGGAGGAAGAACAATGCAGGTACCTGCGAACTTGCAGAATGCCTTCCTCGTCTTAAGAGGGCAAGGGGAAGTTTCATCACCTGTTGAAAACACCAAACAAAAGGGTAAGAGCAGGTGCTTTTCTACTTCAGTAATTGCCGGGCCACCACGATGCGCTGGATCTCGCTGGTGCCTTCGTAGATGGTGGTGACGCGAACATCCCGATAAAGGCGCTCGACCACATATTCACGGCTGTAGCCGTAGCCGCCGAAGATCTGGACGGCGCGGTCGCAAACCCAGACAGCGCTTTCGGTGGCGAAGAGCTTGGCCGTGGCGGCCTCCAGTGTGCAGGGATGACCTTCACTTTTCAGGGACGCGGCCTTGTAGACCAGCAGGCGCGATGCCTGGACGCGGGCTTCCATATCCGCAAGGTAGGTCTGGATAGCCTGGTGTTCACCGATGGGTTTGCCGAAGGTATGGCGGGTCTTCGCGTAGGCGATTGACTCGTCCAACGCCCGCTGGGCGATACCCAAAGCTTGGGCCGCGATGCCGATGCGCCCACCGTCGAGGCCATTGAACGCCACCTTCAGTCCATCGCCGTATTCACCCAGTAGATCACCGTCCGACACGAAGGCATCTTCCAGCGCGGCCATCACGGTTTTCGAGGAGCGCAGTCCCATTTTTTCTTCGGGCTTGGCCATGATGACGCCCGGCTGGTCGGCGTCGAGTACGAAGGCGCTGATGCCTTTTTTCCCTCTTTCTGGATGGGTGATGGCCATGATCACGAAGTATTTCCCGACGCTTCCGTTGGTGATCCAGGCCTTGGCGCCGTTCAG
>JANOLT010000450.1:0-5247 GCA_031419915.1 Holophagaceae bacterium | reverse complement strand
CCGGACTCGACTAGAATACGGTAGATCTCCGCTTCATTGTCTTCGTCGAGAGCACTCGTCGCTTCGTCAAGAACCAAATACGGACGCTTGGAAAGAATGGCTCTGGCTATCGCCATCTTCAATTCCTTCGGCTGAGCAGCCGCAGGATGGTCAGGAACAGGTTGTAGATGTCCAGATAGAGGCTGATGGCCACGTCCACGGCGTTGCGGCCCGTGGCGGGGATGGACATGGCGCGGTGGCAGTCGTAGCCGATGTAGAGCGTGAAGATGCCCGCCGCCAGCCAATCTATCCAACCTGCGGCCGCTAAAGCGGGTACGAACATGGAGACCAGGCGCAGCACGACAAGCGCGATCAATGATGCGAAAAGAACGCCGCCAAGCTTCGCGAAAATATCTGGATAGCTCAGGCCTAGCATCGTCATCACGCCCACGGCGCAGCCCGTGAGCATCAGGGCTCGCGTCACCAGCGCCATCCCGCCGATGTTGATGTACACCGAGAGGATCGGTCCCAGGATCAGGCCCATGGGGACCAGCAACAGGTGATAGCCCAGCAGGGCCATAGGCAGCGATTTGGCGCGGCTGGCGATGAAGATGCCCGCCATGGGTAGGCCAATGCCCAACACCAGCATCAGCACGAGCCCCGGCTGGAAATGGATCTGCATGGCCCAGGTGGCCAATACAGCGTTGAGCGCGAGACCATAGAACGTGAGCCCGCCGATCAGACCCAGGAATGCGTGGCGCGACAGCGTGTCACTGCCAATGCGATCCCAGACGCCGGTACCGGAGGAGAGAAGTGAACGTTGCTGAACGTCGGCCATGATTTGCTCCAGGCCTCTATTCTAACCTCGGGCTAAAGGGCAGGGGGCATCAGCCCCAGCTCCGCGCGGTTCAGGTGCAGCACGGTGATGATGCGGGCCAGGTGCTCGTCCTCGGTGCCGCCCACGGTGTCCATGAGCATGCGGAAGCCTTCGGCCACCTCATGGCGGTCCACACCGGCCGCGAAGGCCTTGTCCTTCAGCTTCTTTTTTACCGACCGTGGTTCCAGTCCCTCTGTGCGGGTAGGCCGCACCAGCGCGCAGGCCATGCAGAAGCCGGTGATTTCATCCGAGGCCAGCAGGGCCTTGTCCAGCAGCGAATCGTAGCTGACGCCCCATTGGGTGTAGTGGGCGCTGATGGCATGGGCGATGGAGGCTTCGCTCCGTTCTTGCAGCCAGGCCACGATGCGCTTGGGATGGTCCTCGGGCCACTGGTCGTAGTCCGCGTCGTGCAGGAGACCCGCGATACCGAAGGCTTCCGCGTCCTTGCCGAGCTTGGCCGCGAGATCTCGCATCACCAGCTCCACGGCACGGGCATGGACTCGCAGTTTCTCGGAGGGCGTCCAATCGCAAAGCTGTTGCCAGGCTTCATCGCGGGTGATTGTCATGGTTGTTCCGCTCCTTAAATACTGAAGCCACAGATGAACATGGGGATAAAAAAGCAGCCGCAGATTTCGCAGATGACGCCGATGATAAAAAACAAGTGCCGAGGGCCATTGCCACATTTGATTTTTATTTTTTCAATCTGCGTCATCTGCGGCTTCTTTTTGTTTTTTAAAATCAGAGTTCATCTGTGGCTTTAGTACACGTCAACCAACGGTCTCAAAACGCCGGTTTCGGGATCGCCGCTGTAGCGGACGCGCTCCAGGAAAAGACCGGCGCTGGGTGCGGCGAGCTTGCCCCAGTGAAGATTCGCTTCTTCGGTTGGCATCTTCAGATCAGGCAGGATGCTGGCCGGATCATCATCACCCAGCGCGCAGGAAACCGCGGCTCCCACCATGCGCCGCACCTGGCTGCGGAGGAAATGGGTGGCCGTGACGCGCAGCAGAATGAGCGATCCTGATTCGGCCACTTCGCAAGCCCGGACTTGCACCAAGGACACTTCTCCTGGCTCCAGATCTGCGAAAGCGCTGAAATCGTGATTGCCCTGGAAGGCGCCCCAGGCGGCTTTGAGCTTGGGCAGGTTCAGGGGCCGCTTCACCCACCATGCAAAGGGTTTGGCGAAGGCGCTGCGCCGACGGCTCAGCTGGTAGAGGTAGCTGCGTTCCATGGCGTCGTGGCGGGCATGGAAGGCCGCGGAGCACGGGCGCACTTCGCGCACCGCGAGATCGTGGGGCAGGGCATCGTTGAAGAGCCGCTGCAATTCGTGGCTCTTGGGCGCGACCTTAGCTGCCAGGTGCAGGTGCGCCACTTGGCCCAGCGCATGAACGCCTGCATCCGTGCGGCCTGAGCCCATCAAAACCAGTGCATCGCAACCGGCATCATGAAGAATTTTCTCGATGATGCCCGCCACGGTACGAACACCTGCCGCGGTTTGTTTGGGGCCCTGCTTCTGCCAACCCGCGAAGCGACCGCCATCGTATTCGATGAGCAGGCGAAAGGCGGTGACATCTTGGGATGGAGTTGGCCCACGGCGATGATTCTGACCGGGCTTTGGGGCTGGGGTGAATCCTTTACGAGCTCCGCCCTGGTAGGGCTTCTTCACGGTTTCTTGACCACGCTCTGCACTTCGCGGAGGAAGGCGTCAGGATCGTGGATAGGCTTGCTGAGATAGCCCTCGGCGCCTGTTTCAGCAAGAAACTTCTCGCGGTCGCCGTACATGGCGTGGGCGGTGGCCATCAGCACGGGGATCTTTGCGGTTTCGGGATCCGCTTTGAGTAGCTTGGTGATGAAAATGCCATCCACTTTCTTGCCCTGGTAACTGCTCCGGGCAAGGCTGATGTCCATGATGATTCCAGCCAGCGTGCCGCCCCTGGCCAGGGCCAGGATCTCTTCCACGTCTTCGCTCACGACCACTTCGTAACCACCCATGCGCGTCAACACCACCTCGATGAACTTGACGTTGATCGGGTCGTCTTCGACCAGCAGAATCTTTTGAGCCATGGGAATCCTCAGGTGCGATCTTACCAAGATTTCAGTACTTCCGCCTTCACACCCCATTATCTCGGGCCTTTTCCAGTTCCGCCAAAAGTTCATATGGAACCTTCAGGCCGCCCCATCCCACACCGAGTTTCAGGCCGGGCTTGTTGGCGCCGTGGTAGTCGCTGCCACCACTTCGGGCCATGCCAAGCCGCGCGGCCAGGGCGTTGAAGTAGGTTTGCTCGGATGGACTGTAATCGCCATAGAAGGCTTCGAAACCCGCCATGCCCGTTTTCTGAAGCACTGGCATAGCCTCATCCCAGATGAATCCCCGGCCGAAGCGCCCAGGGTGGGCCACCAAGGGAATGCCACCAGCCTCCCAGATCCATCGGATGGCTTCTGAAGGCTCCGGTTCCTCCCGCTCCACGAACCCCGGGGCGTGATCGCCTACGTAGCGCAGGAAGGCATCAGGAGACGAGCTGGCTACTCCGCAGGCCACCAGTGCTTTGGCGAAATGCGGCCGCGCCACAAGGTCCGTTGGCGCCTGGGCCTGGACCAGCTCCCAGGTGATGGGAAGGCCCATGGCTTGGAGCTTTCCCACCATGCGCAGATTGCGGTCTTCGCGGCGCTGGCGCAGGTCCACCAGGCGATGTTGGAAGGTTATGTCCTCTGGGTTCACAAAGAGCCCCAGCACGTGAAGGGATCGCCCCAGGAATCGGCAGCTCAGTTCGATCCCGGGGATCAATCTTGTCTTCACGTAAGGTTGCTGCCCCAGGAATCGTGGCAGGCCGTCTAGCGTGTCGTGATCGGTGAGTGCCAGGGCATCGAGACCTACTTCTTCCCCCATCCGCACCAGCTCCTCTGGGGCATCGGTGCCGTCAGAGAAAATGGAATGGCAGTGGAAATCAAGCACTTACTGAATAAGGGAGGAAGCTTTTTCCTCGTCTTCCAGTTCTTCCATGGCCAATCGCCGGAAGAGCTGGACATCCATCAGCGAGAAGATGCTCATGTAGGCGAAGCCGTTGAAGAAAAGCAACAGGAAGGGGACCGAAGCCCACTTCTGGATGACCACCGAGAAGATGACGGCCGCCAGGTAGTACAGCGCGAAGCCCGCTTCAAGGAAGGTGACTAGGCTCTTGGGCACCTTGTAGGCGCGCTTGCTCATAGTCTTGCCATCCGCATCCATGCCCAATTTCGGAGTGCGCTTGAATTCCTTGTCGTCGGTGAAGAAACCTTCCAGCACGGCCTTGGTCTGGTTCATGGCCAGGCCGATGCCCAGGCTCATCAGGGCCGGGATGTATTTTAGGCGGGACTTCCAGCCGGTGTTGTCCGTGAGTTCTTTCTGCGACAGCCCGAAATAAAGGCCGACGCTCACTGCGTTGAGCAGGAAAAAGGGGCCGTCGGTGGCCAGCAGCACGTACCAGGGGGTGCCGGCCCGCAGGATCATGCAGGGCACCATGATGACGGCGAGGATGACCATCAGCAGGTAGTTGCAGTTGGCGGTGAGGTGGAACCAGCACTCCAGCTTGGTGTGCAGGCTCTCGTTGCTCATCCAGATGGTCTTCATGAGCTTGCGGATGACCTGGGCATTGCCCTTGGCCCAACGGTGCTGCTGGCTCTTGAAGGCATTCACGTCCACGGGCAATTCAGCAGGGACGACGAGATCCTTCAGATACACACCCTTCCAGCCCTTAAGTTGGGCGCGGTAGCTGAGATCGGCGTCTTCGGTGATGGTGTCGTGCTGCCAGCCGCCGGCGTCCGCGATGGCTGAAACGCGCCACATGCCCGCCGTGCCGGAGAAGTTGAAGAAGGCATTGGAGCGGTGGCGGGCGGTGTGCTCGAAGATGAAGTGGCCATCGAGCAGAATGCCCTGCACTTGGGTCAACAGGCTGAAGTCGCGATTCATGTGGGCCCAGCAACCCTGCACGAAGGCTACTTTGTCGTCGGCGAAATGGGGCACGGCCTTGCGAAGGAAGTCCTCAGTAGGAAGGAAATCCGCGTCGAACATGGCGACGACTTCGCCCTTGGCGGTCTTGAGTCCATGGGCAAGAGCACCGGCCTTGAAGCCCGTGCGGTCCATGCGATGGATGTATTGGATGTCAAAGCCCAGCAACTTGTATTTCTCACAGACTGCTTCAGCGAACGTCACGGTCTCATCGGTGGAGTCATCCAGCAGCTGAATCTCCAGCTTTTCCTTCGGCCAATCCATGGCGGTGACGTAGTCCACCAGCCGCTCCACCACGTTCATCTCGTTGAACACGGCCAGCTGCACCGTAACCATGGGGAGATAATTGGCATCGCCCTTGGGTTGGGGCACATCCTTTTTATGACGGTAATAGAGCAACAGCATCCAG
>JANOLT010000449.1:0-2954 GCA_031419915.1 Holophagaceae bacterium | reverse complement strand
GGCATCGAGCACGACGACCTTTTGGCCGGCCTGTGCGAACGCCGTAGCCAGACCCGCCACTACATTGGTCTTGCCCACGCCGCCTTTGCCGCTGGTCACGGCGACCACTCGGGCGCGAAATGGGGAAAGGTTTACAGTCATAAATCAAGGCCGATATTCAGGTGCGCTCGGAGCCGCAGCTATGCTGGGCCGTGCAAGATTCATCGTCAGATTCGGAAAGGCACAGGTCGGCATGTTGACACCAAGCCAGTGAGAGGGCGAGGAGGATGCCAAAGCGGGCTATGAGCTTTACTCATTCATGTTGGCTCTTGGCCCATAGCTGTTGGCTGATAGCTCATGGCGGTGGGCTATGAGCTACGAGCTATGAGGTCTGAGCTTGGAGAGGACGGGGGCCCAGTGCTTCCCAGCGCTCGGGTGGATGGAATCGGCAGCGCCATCCGGCCCAGCTCACCCGCTGGAACGAAATGGCGCCGGGCCAGGGAACGCGGTCGAGAAAGCGGCTCAGGGCCATTTGCAGCCGCAGGCGCTGTTCGTGGGTCAGCGCCGTGTCCCCGCCTACCCAGGCGCCAGGTTTGCGGGCTTTCACCTCCAGCAGCCGTAGCTCATCGCCACGACTTACGAGCAGGTCCAGCTCGAATCGCCCCAGCTTCAGTTGCCAGGCCACCAGATCCCATCCGCGCAGCCACAACAACCAGAGCGTCAGGCGCTCACACCGATGGCCCCACGTCCGGGCGGTCTCACCCTTTGTGGTCAAGGGTTTCATGGGTCGTCCTGAAGGAAGAATGGGATGTGAGGAAACAAGCATAGCTCCTCGTTTACTTAGCTTGCCGTGAGTATCACTTCCCAAGTACCTGATGACACTGGCTTCAGGCTTCAGGCTACGGGCTTCGTTGTTGGTTGCGTCGGCAGTTTGCGATTCGGCCCAGGAGTGGAACCTCCGCAACAACGAAGTCTGAAGTCTGAAGCCCGAAGGCACCGCCCACGCGGATTTGCAAGGGAATCGCACGCTGTGATTCACGGCACAAGCAATCTGCCGATTCGACTTGGGCCGTCCATTCCAACTATCCTTCGGGGAGCCTCTATAGCCTGTTCGAAGTCCTTTTCCGATCCAGGATGGAAAATTGGCGACAACAATTTCGAAACTTCTAGGTGAAAAAATGGATCCTTTGCCATCGGCCGCCTGCGGTGCCCCGGTTCCCACAATGACCCAACGGCGGGCGAATCTGTTCGACAAGTGCCTGCAGTTCACCCGCGCCGACGAGTTGAAGGCGCTGGGCAGCTATCCCTACCACCGGGTCATCGAGAACGGGCAGGACACGGAAGTCCAGGTCAACGGGCGGAAAATGCTGATGCTCGGATCCAATTCCTACCTGGAACTGACCACCGACCCCCGTGTCAAGGCACGGTCCATAGAAGCCATTCAACAGTATGGCAGCGGCTGCGCCGGGTCCCGCTTCCTGAACGGCACCCTGCCGATTCACCTGGAACTGGAACGGCGGCTCGCAGGTCTCGTGGGCAAAGAAGCCGCCCTGGTCTTTCCGACGGGATTCCAGACCAACACGGGCGTCATCTCCGCCTTGGTCCAAAGCGGCGAGTATATCCTTTCCGACAAACTCAACCATGCCTGCATCGTGGACGGCTGCATGCTTTCCCCTGGGAAGCTGGTCCGATACTCCCACAACGACATGGTGGACCTGGAGGACAAGCTCTCCAAGCTCCCGGAGGATGCGGGGAAGCTCATCGTCACGGACGGCGTCTTCTCCATGGAAGGCGATATCTGCAACCTGCCGGAAATCGTCCGGCTGGCGAAGAAGTACGGGGCCCAGGTGATGGTGGATGACGCCCACGGCCTGGGTGTCCTGGGCCCGGGCGGAGCGGGCACTGCGGCGCATTTCGGCCTTACGGATGGCGTGGACCTGATCATGGGGACCTTCTCCAAGTCCCTTGCGGCCATCGGCGGATTCATTGCCAGTAGCGAGCGGGTCATCAACTATCTGATGCACACCTCCCGGCCCTTCATCTTTTCCGCCTCCGCGGCCCCGGCCAGCGTCGCGGCGGTGCTCGGCGCTCTGGACGTGATGCAGGAAGAACCGGAACGGCTCGAGCGGCTCTGGAGAAACGCGACGTTCATGAAGCGGGGGCTGGACGATCTCGGTTTTGATACCGGAGATTCCGAAACGCCGATCATCCCGGTGCTCATGGGCGATTTCGAGCGCTGTTTCCAGGTCTGGCAGTTCATGCAGGAGGAGGGCATCTTCGTCAATCCCATCGTGCCCCCTGGGGTTCCTGCCAACCGCTGCATGATCCGGGTCTCGGTCACGGCTGGCCACACCCTGGAGCAGCTCAATTGGGCCCTGGAGAAGTTCTCGGAAGCCGGCCGCCGCTTTGGGTTGACGGAGTAGCCGCCCATGGAAGGCCTAAAGATCCATTCGGTCTCCGGGCCTGCGGATGTGGAGGCGTTCATCCGCTTCCCCTTCCGCCTCTACCAGGATTATCCGCATTGGGTGCCACCTCTTCTCCTGGAGCGGCGTGAATTCCTGGATTCCGCCAAGAACCCGGTGTTCGAGTACGCCAAGATCCAGCCCTTCCTGGCCTTCCGCGGATCCGAGGTGGTGGGGACCATCGCAGCCATCTGTAACAGCCGCTATGGGGAGTTCCATCCCGAAGAGCGGCACGTAGGTTTTTTCGGGCTTTTTGAATCCATCCAGGACCAGGAAGTCGCCAATGCGCTTTTCAAAGCCGCGGCGGAGTGGCTTCGGAACGAAGGGATGACGGCCCTGCGGGGCCCCGTGAACTTCACGACCAACGACATCGTGGGCCTCTTGGTGGATGGGTTCGATGACGATCCAGCGATTCTGATGCCCTACAATCCGCCCTACTACATCGGCCTGATGGAGGCCGCAGGCTTTACCCAGGTGAAGGATCTTTTTGCCTTCACCCTGGCGGAGCGGGAC
>JANOLT010000448.1:0-5749 GCA_031419915.1 Holophagaceae bacterium | reverse complement strand
ACGACGATGATCTACACGCACGTGCTCAACCGCGGCGGCAAAGGCGTGCCGAGCCCGCTGGACCAGATTTAGGGGCCGTTACGCGGTGGCCAGCGCTTTTCTGGCCAGCGCGTTACGGCCCCTTATGTCGGCCAAAACGTTCCATGCCGTGGGTGATTCTCCTAACAAGATCGAAGGCATTGCGGCCTCCGATACCGATCATAGGCCGACGCGATGGGTGATGCTGTGAGGCCTGTTGGAGGGCGTACCCAACGCCTCATTTCGAGAGAAGTCGCCAGCGCTTTTCTGGCCAGCGCGTTACGGCCCCTCCATCTATCAGGCGCAGTGCGCCTCCACGTATCGCACGCAGTGTGTGCTCCCACTCGCCACGCTCGTGGACGCGGAGCCTCCCTGCTCACTGCGTTCGCAGAGCTGGAGCCTCTATGCCAGTCCGCCACCGGCCTAGCTCTGCATGACGAGCTTCTTGCCGTTCCAACGGAAGGTGCGAATGCCGACGACCTGCACGGGCAGGCGAAGGCCATTCGGCAGAAAGCGGGCGATGCAAGTGCCACCGACATGGCGGGCGGAAGCGTATAGCAGCCCATCCATGCCAGCCTTGAATGCGGCCAGCGCGTACCGTCTCGACGTGGGGTAGGCGAGTCGAGTCGGGGCTTGAAGGCCTGCCAGGGAGCGGCGTCGGAGGTCATCAAAACGCCCTGAAATTGGCACCTCCTGAAGACGATAGACGAACGTCTGGGGTCGCACGGCAGCCTTGTGGCGGAGATAGTGGGTCAGGAGGTGGTGGGCCACTTCGGCTTCGCAGGTCACGGCCTTTTCCGCGGCATACAAGACCGGAAATCCTGGGGAGTCGAAGCGTCCCGAGTAGGCCCGGCCAGGAAGGGCCACCCCTTGGGCGCGTTCCTTCGATTGGACGCCAGCCAGCCCCAAAAGCGCCAGGGCACTGATCTCCCGCTGGAGGGACAGGCGCAGGCAAAGCTGGGCGTAAAGGACGGGCCTCGATCCAGCGGGCACAGCCTTCAGCTCCAGGCGCCAAGGAGGAAGTTCAGGTAGTCCCGGACAAACAGTAGGCCCTCGAAGCCCGATCGCATGACTTCCAAGGGGGTTTTGCCTTCGAAGCCGGGAGCGTCAAGGGGTTCGTGGGGCCATGCTTGGGCGTCCTCGTCCCCTTGGTGCAGATCCCCCACCGCTTCAAAGATCCGCAGCAGGACTTGGGCCCGGGCTCTTTGATCAGCAGTCCAAAGGGGATCGAGGGAAGCATCAGCGGTCTCCATCCAACGGAACCAGGTCGTGCGGGAAGTGCCGAGGAGGGCGGCCATGACTTCAGGGCCAAGGCTCCAGAAATCACTCAGCTTGCGGCAAGCGCGAAGAAGATCGAGGACCGGTAGATCCTCCAGGAAGCGGACGACACCTGGACCGCGAACCCTGGCATTGGCGACACCGTGCGAGGAACTGACGGATCGGGTAGCGCCCATGGAAACCTCCAGGTAAAGGATAGTACCATTTGGGACTCATGCAAGTACCATCCGGAAACCCAGTCCCCGCCTCAGAGGAATTCCCCAGGTGGGTTTCCGAGCCACGCGCCGCCTAGCAGCAGCGTGGTCACGGGGACTTCGGGTGTCTTGACGCCGCGATGGCTCATGCAGGTGTGTTCGGCCACCACCTTGACACCCCAGGCGACGGGGCTGAGGTACTGTTCCAGCGCGTCGAAAATCTGCCGCGTCATGCGCTCCTGCACTTGCAGCCGCCACGCGAAGGCCTGCACCACGCGCACGAGCTTGCTGAGGCCCACCGTGCCGCCCACCCCCGGCACATACCCCACCGTGGCGTGGCCTTGGAACGGCGCCAGATGGTGCTCGCAGGTGGAGACGAAAGGGACGCGCGCCAGGATCACGGGAACCGGCGCCAAGCCTCCGGGAAGCGCTTGCAGTTCCGCCGCCAGATCCACGTCATAGCCCGCCGTGCGCTCCGCCCAGAACTCCGCCACCCGCCGGGGCGTGGCCGCCAGTTCAAGTGCCTCCGGGTTCAGGCCGAAACTCAAGAGCAGCGATCGGATGGAGGCTTCGGCTTGGGATTCATGGATGGGCATGGGCTGATCCTATGCGAAAATCATAGTTCATTAGGCCAATAGACTGTCAGGTTCCGGGGACCCCATGAGTGAAGCGAAAAACAATTCTGGCAAAGTTACCTATGCCGCCTCCGGTGTGGACATCAACCGCCAAGATGATGCATTGCGTCGCATCAAGTCCCATGTGAAGGCCACCAAAACGCCAGGCGTGCTGAGCGATCTGGGGCTTTTCGGTGGGCTTTTCGCGGCGAAGTTCGAAGAGGCCCGGCCCATATTGGTGAGCTCCATGGATGGTGTGGGCACCAAGATGAAAGTCGCGCGGCTTGCCAACACTTGGGACACCGTGGGCCAGGATCTGGTGAACCACTGCATCAACGACATCCTGGTGCAGGGCGCAAGGCCGCTGTTTTTCCTGGACTACATCGCCGCGCAGAAACTCGAACCCGAAATCATCGAACAGATCGTCAAGGGCATGGCGGAAGCCTGCAAAGCCACGGGCTGCGCGCTTATCGGCGGTGAAATGGCGGAGATGCCCGGCGTTTATCAAGCCGGCGAAGTGGATGTGGCGGGCACCATCGTGGGCCTGGTGGATGAAGCCGATCTGCTTCCCAAGCTCGATCAGATGTTCGAGGGCGATGCGCTCATCGGACTGCCCTCCAGCGGTCTGCACACCAACGGCTATTCCCTTGCCCGCAAGGTGCTTTTCGAAGTGGAAAACCGCACCGTGGATTCCATGCTTCCCGCCACCGGAAAAACCGTCGGCGCATCCCTGCTGGCGGTGCACCGCTGCTACCTGGATCAGATCATGCCCTTTGTGAAAGCCAGGCGGATCCGCGGCATGGCCCACATCACTGGGGGCGGCCTGACAGACAACATCCCCCGCGTGCTGCCGGACCATCTGGATGCCGAGATCGACACGAAGAGCTGGGAGGTTCCAGGCCTCTTCCGCCATCTCATCCAGGCCTCCAAAATGCCCATCGAAGATGCCCGGCGCAGCTTCAATCTGGGTGTGGGCATGGTGCTCATCGCCAGCATCACCGAAGCCCCTAGGATCGTGGCCGAATTGCAGAACAGCGGCGAGCAGGCCTGGATCATCGGCAAGCTTGTCAAGGGCGGCGGCAAGGTGGTCTATCGTTAGGGCGGAGCACCCCCCCGCCCGCATCTACTCCCTGGACATCCTCCGCGGGTTGATGGCGCTGGCGGTGGTTGTCTACCACACATCGCTTTGGACTGAGCTGTTCGTGCCTGGAGGCGGCACCACGACCATGCTGGCGAAGCTGGGCATCTATGGCGTCCAGGGATTTTTCGTCATCAGCGGTTTCTGCTTCTTCCATCTGTATGGTGGAACGGTTTTCGATGGTCCCGCGCTGAAGACTTTTTTCCTGAAGCGCTGGATGCGGCTGGCGCCGCTCTTTTTCGTGGTGATGGGCCTGAACCTGCTTTTCCATCAGAAGGCGGGGCCTGATCCAAGCCTGCGGATGATCGTGGAGAATCTCACGCTCACCTTCGGGTTCTTCCATCCCAACCACGCCCTGGTGGTGGGCGGATGGTCCATCGGCGTGGAGGCGGTCTTTTACGCGGCCCTGCCATCGCTCATTTTGTTCACGCGTACCCACAAGGGATTTCTCTATTTCTTCACGGCAATTTTGATTTGGGCTTCTACGCCTTGGACCCTTCATTGGGTGCTGGAAGCCGAGCCCTGGAACCGCTTCCACGCTTACGTCCAGGTGTTCAACCACGCCTTCCTGTTCCTGCTCGGGGGGATTCTGGCCCACCTGCGGTCCAAGACCGCCTTTCGCCTGAAGCCCCTGCCCTTCGCAATCCTGTTACTGGTATTGACCGCCATCACCTTCACCCTCCACCGTGGCTTTTACGATCACTTCGACATCATGGCGGGGCCCGCCCGCTATGCGTTCTCGGCCCTGTGCGTGGCGGTGGTGGGTTGCTTCGCGTTCATTGACGTGAAGGAATCCAAAAGCATCCATCCCTTCGTGGTGCTGGGTGATTGGAGCTATGGGACGTACCTGCTGCATCCTTTGGCCAACACATTACTCTTGTGGGTGGGCGTGAATAAGCAAGGCTGGCTGGCCTTCAGCCTGGGATTAGCCCTGACGCTGGTCTTGGCATGGTGTGCCCACCGCATGATCGAGAAACCCGCCATGGCGCTGGCGCGGGGGAGTGCGAGGCTATGAGCTATGAGCTATGGGGATGCGGCCCATGGCCGCCGCCATAATTACCTGATAGCTGATAGCTCAAGCCCACTAGCGCTTTCCCGATCCCTGGGATAGAACTAAGATTCGATGATTGATCATTGAGAAGGAGCTCCCATGACCACGACCCTGACGCTCGATTCCATTTTTCAAGACGCCAGCAAGCGCATGCATGTCTCCATCGAGACCCTGCGGAAAGAGATGGCCACCATCCGCACGGGGCGGGCCAATGCCAGCATCCTGGACACGCTCCAAGTGGAGTACTACGGCACCATGTGCCCGCTCAGCCAAATGGCCAGCATCAGCGTACCGGAGGCATCCATGCTGGTGCTGCAGCCCTTCGACAAAAGCTCCATCAAGGCCATTGAGACGGCCATCCTGAAAAGCGATCTCGGCCTGAACCCAGGCAATGACGGCAACGTGATCCGCCTGCCCATCCCGCCCCTTAACGAGGAGCGCCGGCGCGATCTGGTGAAGGTCGTTCATCGCCTGGCCGAGGAGATCAAGACCGCCATCCGCAACGTGCGCCGCGATGCCAACGACCAAGTGAAGAAGCTCGAAAAAGAAAAGGCCGTGGGCGTGAGCGAGGACACCGCAAAAAAAACTGCTGAGGAAATCCAAAAGCTCACCGACGCCCGCGTGAAAGACGTGGACGAGGCCGTGAAGCACAAGGAAGCGGAGATCATGAAAGTATGAAACGGGGCTATGAGCCATGAGCTATGAGGGGTGCGCCTTCGGCGCACTGGATGATGCGGCCTTCGGCCGCCACCTCGTTAAAGCTCACCACCTCATAGCTCATAGCTCATAGCTCTCTACTCATGACCGCCATCACCCTCGCCCTACTCACGCTCGCCTCGTTCGTCGCCGGCTTCATGGACGCGGTGGTGGGCGGCGGTGGGCTCATCACCATGCCGGCCCTGATGTTGGGGCTGCCCGCGGGAACGCCATTGCCGACCATCCTTGGCACCAACAAAGTGCTGGCCTGCACGGGCACCACCATGGCGGCGGGGAAGTTCCTGCGAAGCGGCGTGATGCGCTGGCAGGACATGGTGGGGCCGGTGCTCGCATCCATGACCGGCGCCTGCGGTGGGGTGGCGCTGGCGTATTTTCTTCAAGGCCGGTTCGAAGCGCTGCTGCGGCCGCTGATGCTCGCTCTCATGGTGGCGATGCTGGCCTTCACGCTGCTGAAACCGGACCTCGGTCATCTTCACGCGCCGAAATTCGGCCTGGGCCATCAAAGGGGACTGGCCATGCTCATCTCGTTTTGTTTGGGCTTTTACGATGGCCTTTTTGGACCAGGCACGGGATCGGTTCTGATCTTTCTTTTCGTGGCCGTCCTGGGCTTTGATTTTCTTCGATCCTCGGCCCTGGCGAAATCCGTGAATTGGGCCTCGAATATCGCGGCCATGAGCTTGTTCCTGTGGAACGGCAGCTGGATTCCCATGGTGGCGCTCAGCATGGCCGTGGCCAATGG
>JANOLT010000447.1:0-1920 GCA_031419915.1 Holophagaceae bacterium | reverse complement strand
CTGACCATATCGACTGTGGTGTGTGGAATTACGGTAAGTGCAGTAGCCATCGGTGCGTGTGGTGGCGATTCAGGCACCACCTGCCGGAACTGGAAACGGAAGCCGAAGCCGAGGCTGAATCGGAAGATCCGGCGCGCCGCGCTTTTCTTCTCAAGGTGGCCACCGCCGGGTTCGGCGTGGCGGCGGTGGGCGCGGGCTACGGCGCATCCGAAGCCTACGGCGATCCAGGCATCACGCGGATGAATTTGAGCTTTCCGGATCTTCCGCCGGGTCTCGACGGACTCAAACTCGTGCAACTCTCGGATCTCCACATTGGCCCCATGCTGGGACCAAAGACCGTGGCTCGCTGGCGCGTCCTCACGGATCGTGAAGCACCTGATCTGCTGTTGGTCACGGGCGATTTCGTGGACAGCCTACCGAGCGAAATTGCGCCCTTCATCGAGTTCTTCGGACATTTCCCCGCGCCCTTGGGATGCTTCGCCGTTCTCGGCAATCACGACTACTTCACGGATCCACGGCCCATGTGGAAGGATCTCGAAGGCGCCGGATTCCAGTGCCTGGAGAATGCGAACAGGCTGGTGGAACGAAACGGCGCGCTACTGGCGGTAATCGGCATTTCCGATCCCATGGCTTCCAATGGCCGCTTCCGTGGCGTCCATTTTGGGGATGGACCCATGCCGGATCTCGCTGTGCAAGGCATTCCGGATAGAGCCTGGCGATTGTGCCTCAGTCATCGCCCCAGCGACTGGGACTTGGCGGTGCGCACTGGCGCGAAGCTCACCCTAAGCGGTCACACCCACGGTGGCCAAGTGAATATCATCCCCGGTGTTTCCAGCGCACGATTGATGGGCCCCTACACTCGAGGACTTTTCGAAGAGAACGGTTTCAAGCTCTACGTCAGCCGCGGCCTGGGAGTCGTCGGTATTCCCTTGCGGCTCGGCGCGCCACCGGAAATCGTGGTAATCACCCTTAGAACCACCAAGGCACTGAGGAACCACTAAGCCACTACTCACCACAAAAAAACTACAAAACAAAATGAAAAAATGAACCACAAAGGCACAAAGACACAAAGAACTTATTTTGTTTTTCTTCGTGACTTTGTGTCTTTGTGGTCAATTTGTGCCTTTGTGGTTCCTTTGGGGCTTGGTGGTCACACGATGGTTCTGCAGTTCGCGCAGATGCGCTGGGTCTTGTAGGCGGCCAGCCGTTCGCGGTCTTTCCTGCGAGCGTAAAAGAAGATGGGCACCCACGAAAAGGTCAACGCGGCGATGGGCAGCGTGGTGCGCAGGAACTTGCCTTCCGGAGCGAAGAAGGGTGTCAGCATCAGGATCCATAACAGGATGCCCAGGATGAAACCGTGGATGCTGCCCCGGCGGGTGGGCGGGGAGATCCGCCCGAGCAGGTCCAGATCAGGATCCGCTTTCCTGACTTCTTCGTGGTAGAGATCGGATAGTTCCATAAATTCAATGGAACCGCAGTTAGGGCATTCATCATTCATCTGGCGGCCTTCCCATCAGTGACCTGGCGCACCTTCCCCAGTGGGTCACCCTTCTTCCATGTCGGCATTCCTGGTGCATTTGCGATCGCGTAACCCAGGTTGAGCGTGAATTGCGCCTGCTGCACCATGCCCGCTAGATCCCAGGTGGGGTCATATTCATCCGTCACTTGGTGATAGCGCTGAGAGTAAGCCGTGGCTTTGGCCTTGGATGCTTCCTGGTTGTTCAAATAAACCTTGCCTGAAGCGATGGAGAAGGCAGGGACGCCGACCTTGGCGAAGCTGAAGTGATCACTGCGGAAGTAGCTGCCGCCCAAGTCAGGCGCCACCTTTGCGATAACTAGATCCATCTGTTGAGCGACAGCGGCGGCGACGGCTCCCAAGGTGGTGCGTTCGCTCCCTTGGGTGCCGATATCCTTGGTCTG
>JANOLT010000446.1:0-1624 GCA_031419915.1 Holophagaceae bacterium | reverse complement strand
TGCCTTTCGTGAAGCCGCCGATAGTTTGCGTCTTGTGATTCCAGATGCTGAGACCGCGAGCCGCGCCGTGGCCCGGGCGGCGATGGTGATGCCTGCGGCGCAGGATCAACTGGACCGCCTGCGCTCCCTGCTTCTGGAGCTGGAAGATCTTCAAGCCTTGGCCCAAGACCACGCCATTCATTTCGCGGAGCGGGGCGCCGATGCCCTGGATGCCTTGGAAACGCGGCTCGCAGCATTCGAAAAGCAGGCGCGGCGCCATCACTGCGAGCCCGAAGAACTTTCAAAAAGGACCGAGGATCTGCGCGAAGAACAACGGTTGCTATTGGGTGGCGAAGCCAGCATCGCGGAGTTGGAGCTTGCATTGAAGCGCGTTGCCGAGGCCTATCACATCAGGGCCGAAGTCCTTCACCAGCGCCGCGCCGACGCATTGGCGAAGCTGGAATCCGAGGTGCATCGCCGACTCGCGCAGCTGGGCATGAAGGGCGCGCGCATCCAGGTCCGACTTTCCCTTTCAGAGGATTCGGGGAGTCCCGTTCTTCATCAAGGTATAGCCGTGCGCGTGGCCTCATCGGGGTTCAGCAATGTGGCCTTCTGGATCGAATCCAATCCTGGAGAGGGTTTCAGGCCCCTTGCCAAGATCGCCTCTGGCGGGGAACTGAGCCGTTTGATGTTGTCGCTGCTAGGTGCGGGCATTGCGCTGCGGAAGGGTGACGGGGCGCCTGCCCTGACGCTGGTTCTAGATGAAGTGGATGCGGGCATCGGCGGAGAAACCGCGCTGGAAGTGGGCACGGCCATCCAGGCCCTCGGTGTGCGGCATCAGGTTCTCGCCGTCACGCATCTGGCCCAGGTGGCCTCCAAGGCCGATCATCACGGTCTCTTGATGAAATCCACCGAAGGAGGTCGCACCCGCAGCGACCTCACATGGGTGGATGGCGACCTGAAGCTCCGCGAACTGGCGCGCCTTCTTTCCGGCCATCCCGATCGCCCCGAAGCCCTGGAACACGCGCGGGTACTGGTATCGGACTAGACGCCCGGCAGCCAGATGCTTGCTTCGGCGCCACCGTCGGGCTGGTTTTTCACCTGCAGCTTGCCCCCGTGCAACTGCGCGATGCCTTTGACGATGGCCAGACCCAAGCCCAAGCCGGGGCCACGAGCATCGGAGCCCCGAACCCAGCGCTCGCTAAGGCGCGCCAGAACTTCCGGGGGCAATCCCGGGCCGCTATCCCTGATGAAAAACTGAAGGCCTGATGCACTCGGTCTTGCGCCCAGGACGATGGATCCGCCCGCGGGCGTGTGGCG
Organism: Holophagaceae bacterium; assembly: GCA_031419915.1. GTDB lineage: Bacteria > Acidobacteriota > Holophagae > Holophagales > Holophagaceae > JANXPB01. Next base: position 325 of record JANOLT010000446.1, on the reverse strand, counting down.
CAGAGCGTTGGCGGTCAGGTTGTGAAGGGCCCGCTTGAGCAGGGGCTCATCTCCGCTGATCGAAAGGCCAGTGGCTGCTTCAACGTGAAGGTTCACATGGGATTCATCGGCCTCGGCTTCAAAAAAATCGGCGACGCTTTGAAGTAATGAAGGCACGTCCAATGATTTTCTTTCGATCGCGGTGGATGGGTTTTCGGTGCGGGCCAGGAAAAGCATCTGCTCGATGAGCCGCGCCAGGCGATCACATTCCTCTAGCACCGAGCCCAGGGCTTCACGGGAAGCTTCAGCATCAGTCGGACCTAGGAGTATCGCCTCGACTTCAGCC
>JANOLT010000445.1:0-5879 GCA_031419915.1 Holophagaceae bacterium | reverse complement strand
TGCCCGCGGCGCCCATGCGCCAGGATCCGGCGTCGAGGCTTTTCAGCAGCATCAGATAAACCAGACCGCAGGGAATGAAACCCCACATCATCCCGAGCAAATAGGGTGTGCCCCCGAATTTCAAGCCCTTGCTGAGTAGGTTGGAAAGAAAGCGCGGAAGCGGGAATTCCATCAAGGCATCCGCGCGGCGCCCAAGCAGCATGAAAAGCCCCAGCAGCAGCATCAGAAACCCAATTCCAAGCTTCATGTAGATCTGCCAGGGCCAAGCCTGGGCAGCCACAAGGGCCTGGCCATCAGGGCGACAGCACTCGTGCATGTCCTGGACCGTCTGTAGCCGCGCGAAACCGCCCACGAATCCGATGAAGGCGCCAAGCATGGCGTAAGTTGTGATTCGACCTACCTGGAAAAGTAGATGCCTAAGCCATATGCGACCGCCGTGTTTCGCTTGAGCCACTCCGAAACTGGCGACGATGGGGCCACACATCCCCGCGCAATGGCCGATGGATCCCAGTACGCCCGCCACCCACATGATGAGCAGCCAAGGCGCGGCGTGGGGTTGATTGAGCCAGTTTTCAAGCATTGGTTACATCATCCCGGATGTGACCGATCCTGGCCAGTCTTTCACCTCCTGGTCTAGGTGGCCCACTGCTAAACTTGCCGTTCTGGCCCGGGCCCCATCGCAAGGCAATTTCTTGTAAAATTGGCGGACCAGGGCCCAACACCGGAGATCATTCATGAGTGCCAGCACCCTAGCGGTTCCGAGTTTTGTGACCAACCAGAAGTTGATCCAGTGGGTGGAAGAAGTTGTCGAGCTCTGCCAGCCCAAGGATGTTTACTGGTGTGACGGGTCCGAGGCGGAGTACCAGCGCCTGTGCGAGGAGATGGTATCCAGCGGCACCTTCAGGCGCTTGAACCCCGACAAGCGCCCCAATTCTTTCTTGGCCCTGTCCGACCCCGCCGACGTGGCCCGCGTGGAGGACCGCACCTTCATCTGCTCCAAGCGCAAGGATGATGCAGGGCCCACCAACAACTGGATGGAGCCCTCGGAGATGAAGGCGAAGCTCCGTGACCTTTTCAAGGGCTGCATGGCGGGGCGCACCCTCTATGTCATTCCCTTCAGCATGGGGCCTCTGGGCTCCGACATCGCCCACATCGGCGTGGAACTGTCGGACTCGCCCTATGTGGCTGTGAACATGAAGGTCATGACCCGCATGGGCAAGGCCGTGTACCAGGTGCTGGGTGATGGCCCCTTCGTGCCCGCCCTGCACAGCCTCGGGATGCCCCTGCGGCCCGGCCAGGCGGACGTGGCCTGGCCCTGCAACGCGGAGAACAAGTACATCGTCCATTTCCCGGAGGAGCACGCCATCTGGAGCTTCGGGTCCGGCTACGGCGGCAATGCACTCCTGGGGAAAAAGTGCTTCGCCCTGCGCATCGCCTCCACCATGGCCCGGGACCAGGGCTGGCTCGCCGAACACATGCTCATCCTGGGGCTGGAAACACCGGACAAGCAGAAGACCTACGTGGCGGCGGCCTTCCCCAGCGCCTGTGGCAAAACGAATTTCGCGATGATCCAGAGTCCGGAACGCTTCAAGGACCACAAAGTCACCACCGTCGGCGATGACATTGCGTGGATCAAACCCGGGGCCGATGGTCGGCTTTACGCCATCAATCCCGAATCCGGGTTCTTCGGCGTGGCTCCGGGGACCTCGTTCAAAACCAACCCCAACGCCATGCTCACCATCCAGGATAACTGCATCTTCACCAACGTGGCCCTGACGGCCGACGGCGACGTGTGGTGGGAGGGCATGACGGATGAAGTGCCCGATGGCCTGACCAACTGGCAGGGCCAGCCGCACGACAAAGCTTCCGGAAAGCCCGCGGCCCATCCCAACGCGCGGTTCACGGCCCCCGCGAGCCAGTGCCCGACCATCGACCCGGCCTGGGAGGATCCAGCGGGCGTGCCCATCAGCGCCTTCATCTTCGGCGGTCGTCGCGCCAGCACCGTGCCCCTGGTGACCCAGGCGGTGAATTGGAATTTCGGCGTCTATATGGCCGCCACCATCGGCTCGGAAACGACCGCCGCCGCCGCCGGGAAGATCGGCGAGGTGCGCCGTGATCCCTTCGCCATGCTGCCTTTCTGCGGCTATCACATGGGCGACTACTTCAACCACTGGCTACAGATCGGCCAACAAATCCCCATGCCACCGAAAATTTTTATAGTGAACTGGTTCCGCAAGGGTGCCGACGGCAAGTTCCTCTGGCCCGGCTACTCGGAGAACATGCGCGTGCTGAAGTGGGTGGTGGATCGCGTCCATGACCGCGCCTTCGCGGCGGAAACGATCTTGGGCTGGGTCCCCCGGGAGCAGGATCTCGACCTTGAAGGCATCCGGGGTTTCGACAGGGCGAACTACGCCGAGCTGATGAAAATCGATCGGGACGAGTGGCGCCTGGAGGTATTGCGCCACGAGGATCTCCTGGAAAGGCTCTACGACAAACTGCCCCGGGAGTTCCGGCCCATGCGTGAGCTGATCCTGAGCGGGCTCTGGCGCTCACCGGCCAAGAACTGAGCGCCTTTTCACCAAAGAAGAAGGACCCGGCAACGGGGCCCTTCATTTTATGCTGGTTCCATGACCCCTGACGCGCCCGGCTCATACTGCCAGAACTGTCTGACCTGGAATCCCGGTGATCGGGAGACCTGCCTCAAATGTGGAACCCGGCTGCTCATCGTGTCCGGCGACCAGAGCTGGGAAGAGGCCTCTGCTTCCACGGACGACCAGGAAGAAGATCTCGACGAGCATCTGCTTGAGCGCATCACAGGCCTGGAAGAAACCCTGCGCCGCGTGGAGACCTACCTGGAAACCGTGTCCGACCAGATGGGCAAACTGGAGCGCGCCGAGGTCATGCTGCGTAATGGCCTGATGGCATTGGTTCAGGAGATGGACCAGCGGGGCCAGCTCAATGCGGAAACCTTCTCCGAGCGCTGGGAACACCTTGTTGAAGACAATCTGCACCTGATCGAAGCCCGTGAACTTTTCACCAGGTATCGCGCGCGCATCCTCCCCATCGCCAAGTCCCGCTCACTTTCCCAATTGCGACGGGCGCTGCTGGAGACATCTGCATTGTTGGATAGTTCGCAGCTGCCCCTTGCTGCACAACGGCTGCAGCAAGCGCTTCAGTTGGATCCTAAAAACTACGAACTGATCTTCACCGTCGCATCCCTCATGGAGATGGCCAAGGACCCGGATGAAGCCGAGGCTCTGGCCAGGAAAGTGGTGACCCTCAGCCCCCGCCACTTCGAAGGTTGGATGCTGCTCGCGAAGCTGCTGGGGGAGCTCCCTGAGCGCGCTGACGAAGCCATTGAAGCCCTGCGAAAGGCCGCGGATCTCCACCCCGAAGAAGTCGAACCCCGCGAACGCCTGGCTGGTCTGTTGCTGGATGAAGAAGATCTCCAAGGCGCGCTGGAGTGCGCGCAGGAGGCCGTGAATCTGCAAAAGGACGGTCACACGCTGGCTTTGCTGGGCGAGGTACATCTGGCCCGCGGCGAATCGGCCATTGCCATTCCGATTTTCAAAGAGGCATCGGGCTTTCTTCCGGGTGAACTGTCCATCCGTCGGATGCTGGCGGAAGCCTACATTCACGGCGATGAACGATCCAAAGCCTTCACCATCCTGCAGGAGCTGTTGACCCAGCACCCCGGGGATTCAGAGCTGCTGCTATTGCTTGATGCGGAATCTCCCGCGCAATTGCGCACGGCCCGGGGCGGCCGAGCCAAGGCCGTGGCCCTGTTGGACGAGGCCCAATCCTGGATGGATGAGGGCAATTTTGGCGAAGCGGCGACCTGGCTCCGCAAAGCTCGGCGTAAAGACAAGAGCGAGCGCCTGGAACTGATGGAACTGGAATGCGCTATCCAGGATGACCCTAAAAAAAATCTTCCCAAAGCCATCGCCTTCTCCCGCTCGAATCGCCATCCTCGGCTCTGTTTCCTGGCTCTGCGCCTGGTTTTGAACCACTTGATGAAGGCCAACTCCCACAAGGACATATTTGATGCGATCCAGGTCTTTCTGGAGGCCCACCCCAAGAGCAGCGGGGCCTGGGAAGCGGCGCTCATGCGCCAGGCCCATCGGTTACTGCGCATGAATGTAACCGAGGCCGACCTGGCCGAAGTTCGCCGCCTCCAAGCCCACCCTCTGCCGGGGATGGAGACCCGCGCCCGCACGCTCCTGGGCCAATACCTGCTCGCCATGCACAAACACCAGGATGTGGTGGAACTGCTGGACCCGCTGTTGGAAAAAGAGCCCACCCTGATCAATCACTTTCAGCTGGGCGCGGCGCTTGCAGCCATGGGAGAGACCAGTGAAGCCCTTTTTCTCCTGAAAGAAGGCCAGCAGGCAGATCCTGGCGACCTCAGCGATGAACAGGCCAACGGCGTCCGAATGCAGATGCAGGAGCTCATCAAGGATCTGGCGGAAACCCCTGCTGCCAAGGCTTGATTAAAATCAGCATGAACCCTTGATCGATGTCACAAGTCCAGGTTCTTCTAAGGTTTTTATTCTTGACAATTCCAGTCATGATTCCACACTGGGAAGGTTTGGGAGGCTCCTCCTCCGCAATCGGAAAGGTAGGACTTGAGCTATGAACGCGGCCCTGACAGCGGTCACCAGCCAGGAATACAAATACGGATTCGTAACGGATATCGAGTCCGACAGCGTAGCGCCTGGACTCGATGAGGATGTGATCCGCTTCATTTCGGCGAAGAAGGGCGAGCCGGAGTGGCTGCTCGAATTCCGCCTGAAGGCCTACCGTCATTGGCTCACAATGACCATGCCCGAATGGGCGAACGTGCATTACACGAAGCCCGATTTCCAGAAGATTGTCTACTACAGCGCGCCAAAGCAGAAAGTGGCCAAATACGCCTCCATGGACGAAGTGGACCCTGAGCTGCTGCGCACCTTCGAGAAACTCGGCGTGCCCATAAACGAGCAGGCCCAGTTGGCGGGCGTGGCAGTGGATGTGGTCTTCGATTCCGTATCCGTCACCACGACCTACAAGGAAAAGCTCGCCACCGTCGGCATCATCTTTTGCTCATTCAGCGAAGCGGTACGCGAGCATCCCGAGCTGGTGAAGAAGTACCTTGGCAGCGTGGTGCCTCCCGCCGACAATTTCTATGCGGCCTTGAATTCGGCGGTCTTCACGGACGGCAGCTTCGTCTTCATCCCGAAAGGCGTCACCTGCCCCATGGATCTGAGCACCTACTTCCGCATCAATAACAAGGAAAGCGGCCAGTTCGAGCGAACGCTTATCGTGGCCGAAGAAGGCGCTTCTGTAAGCTATCTCGAAGGCTGCACCGCACCCCAATTCGACACCAACCAGCTTCACGCGGCGGTGGTGGAACTGGTGGCGCTCGACGACGCCAGCATCAAGTACAGCACCGTTCAGAACTGGTATGCGGGCGACAAGAACGGCCTGGGCGGCATCTTCAATTTTGTCACCAAGCGCGGCCTGTGCAAAGGCCGCAATTCCAAGATCAGTTGGACCCAAGTCGAGACGGGCAGCGCCATCACCTGGAAGTACCCTTCCTGCATCTTGCTGGGCGATTCAAGCATTGGCGAGTTCTACTCTGTGGCGCTGACCAACCACAAGCAGCAGGCGGATACCGGCACCAAGATGATCCACATCGGCCGGAACACCAAGAGCACCATCATCAGCAAGGGCATCAGCGCCGGAGACAGCAGCAATTCCTACCGTGGTCTGGTGCGCATGATGCCCAAGGCAGCGGGCGCGCGCAACTTCAGCCAATGCGATTCCATGCTCATCGGCCAAAATTCTTCGGCAAACACCTATCCCTACATCGAAGTGCAGAACAAGTCCGCCAAGGTGGA
>JANOLT010000444.1:0-16291 GCA_031419915.1 Holophagaceae bacterium | reverse complement strand
GCCCAACACCACCGCCACCGCCAGCAGATCCACGAAGGACCCGTGGTGGAGGCCCGGCACCACGTAGGAGGCCACAAGCAGGCCAAGAGCGGAGAAGAGGAAGCGGAGGATCATGCGCATGAGGGCCAGTGTAAGAGATCCCCGACTTTGAAGGAAATCCATCAGGAAGCAAACGTTTAGCCCGGATTTTGCATTTGGACAGGATGAAATTGGCTTCAGGCATCAGGCATCAGGCTGCAGGCTTCAGGCAAAGAATCGCATCGCATTGGATTGTGCTGTTGGTGATGCGAACCTGAAGCCTGTAGCCCGAAGCCTGAAGCCAGCGGGGGCCATGCAATCGCAATACCCGGGATTAATTTACCTCGGCATTCCGATCCAATCTTTCAGCAGCCCCAGCTCCTGCATCAGTGCGCTCAGGCGCTCCACGGGCAGCCCCATCACCGTGGCGAAGCTGCCTTCGATGCGCTCGATGAAGAGGGCCGCGATTCCTTGAGCCGCGTAGCCGCCGGCTTTGTCCATGGGCTCACCGCTCGCCACATACCAACGGGCCTGGGCTTCGCTAAGGGGCCGCAGGAATACTTCCGCCGTGTCCACAAAAGCGTAGACGTTTTGATCGTGCCGCAAGCACATGCCGGTGTGAACCTCGTGGCGGCGACCCTGGATGAGCATCAACATCCGCACGGCGTCTTCAACATCAATGGGCTTGTTCAGCGTGTGGTGATCCACCGCCACCGTGGTATCCGCCGCGAGCACCCAGCGGCCGGGGTTCGCGGCGGAAATGAGATCGGCCTTGCCCTTGGCGAGGCGCAATACGAGATTTTCCGGGTCCTCAGCTTCCCAAGGAGTCTCGTCAATATCCGGCGCCATGATCTCGAAAGGAATGCTTAAGGATTCCAGCCACTGTTTACGGCGGGGGGAACCGGAGGCCAGGATGAGCGGCATCACTAGCGCAGCCCCAGTTTTTGCAGATCGGCCACATTCGCACGCATGTGAACGGTGTTTACTTCCTCGGATCGCTTGAAACCGAAGCGTGAATAAAGGTCCCCGGCATCCCGGGTTTCAAGAACGAAGCGCTGCACGTTGCCGGTCGCCGGATGGCGCAATGCCCAACGAACGAGATTGGAGGCGATGCCAAGACCCTTCATGTCATCGGCGGTCACCACGTCGTAGAGCTTGGCCTCGTAGGCCTGGTCCGACCAAACCCGAGTGGTGGCGACCAGGCGCCCACCTTTGCCTTCCTCCGCTTGAAGGCGGGCGGTAAGCAGTCGGGAACAGGCCAGCAGCCGCCGCCATTGCTCGATCGTGCGGCTGGCGGTCCAGAACACGGCTTCGGCCTGAAAGAAGATCTGCAATTCCTTCGGCTCGATGCTCCAGGTTTCGTCGGCGAAGGCTACTAATCCCTTCGAGGTGGAAATGGGATCGGGGATCTGTAAATCCATCACGGGCGCTCCGCTTTACGAATTCCAAATAGAAGAGTCCCGGCCAGGAAGAAGGCCACCAGGCCCCGGAAAAGCCATGGACTGCGGGCCGGTGTCCGGACGGGACTCCAGGCCAGGGAAAAGGTATAGGCACCTTGAGTCATGGGCTCACCCCAAAGCTCAGATTCACCATTTTCGCGACAAATGCCGGACTTGCCGGTGAGTGTGCTGCGCAGCATCGGGATTCCCAATTCCACCGCCCTTAGGCGAATTTCAGCCGCGTGGAGATTGGTGGCCGGGGTGTGCTCGAACCAGCCGTCATTCGTAAGATTGGCCAACAACTGGCCACCCGCCATGGCCAAGCCATCGCGGGAGCGAAGGGGCATGGTGGCTTCACTGCAGATGAGGGAGTGGACCTTCAACTCACCCAGGGGCGTGGGAAGGATGAAGCTGCTTCTGCTCGACAATTCACCCGGTTCCTGGCTGTAAAAACCCAAGGCCTGATCCAACCAGTGCCGTATCTGAGGCGGCCCCGGCATGCGCTCACCAAAGGGCATGGGGTAGATCTTGGCTTGGATGAAACTGGGTGTTGCAGGTGCTTCGCCGCGCACCAGATTCAGCAACCCGCCTTCGGTGCCGAACAGCCATGCGATGCCGCGACGTTGGGCCTCCATTTGCAGTCGTGCGTCAGGCCAGCGATCATCACGGCCGAGCACGGAACTTTCGGGCCAAATCAACAATGTCGCGCGCTCGGGGTTGGGGAGATTGCCTTCTCGAAGCGCACGGTCGCTGAGGCGCCACATCTCTTCTTCCATGCCAGGCCATCTGGCGCCTGCTTCGAAATTGGGCTGGACTATGACGACATCTATTGATCGCGATGCTTCGCGGGGCAGGACATACCAGGCGGCGGAAAGGCTCGCCAACAATGCGATGTAGAGTATCGGAGCGCGCAATGAAACGATCCAGGGATCTCCGGCCTGACGCCGCGCCATGCCATAGGCCGCGAAAGCCCAAAGCGTGGCGGAGATGCCGTAGGCGCCCAGAAACGCCCCACTGCGAGACAGGAAGGGCAAGGCACTCATGGGTGCCGACCAGCTCCACTCATACACATGAAACGCGAAATACTCCCAGGCCAGGGTGGCGAAGCCTGCGGCAAAGGCGGTGGCCCATGCGCTGCGGGTGCGCAGGTATGCGCGCCGTGCGAAGAGCCAAGTCAACCAGATGCCGAAGGATTCGTAAGCGAAGAAGAGCAGGCCCGCGAAGCCCGCGGTGGGCCAGTTGAGGTTGCCCTTGGCCTTGATTGTGCCTGGCATCCAATAGACTGCCGTGCCGATTCCGATGAACATGGCCAGGTAGAGCCAACCCATCCGCTGCGCTGGATCCAGACTCCGACGCATGATGAGCAAAGCGAAAAGCACCAGGAGGCCTGATTCCAAAAGTCCCACACCACGAAAAGACAGCAAGTAGGCCGCGGCCATCAGCAGTCCGAGCCCGATGGATTCAGCCAAATTCATCAACTTAGATTTCTTCATCCACCAATCCTTTGCGGTGTCCTTCGTTGCACTTCATAACAGGCGATGCCTGCGGCTACCGCGGCATTCAGGCTCTCCACGCCGGTGGTGGGAATCGCCACGCGCTGCACGGCAGCGGGCAAGCTTTCGTGCTTCCAGCCATGGCCTTCGTTCCCGACAAGAATCCGGAGGGGCTCGACCAGATCTGCATCGTTCAGCGGAATCGCGCCTGCTCCACCGTCCAGTGCGAACCAACGACCTGAGTCGAGCTGGAAATTCTCCGTGCGGCGGACGGCCAGCAGGAATGCCGCGCCCATACTGCCCCGCAGAGCCTTGGGGCTGAATGGGTCGGCGCAACCTGGACCCAGCAGGGCCTCCTGGAATCCGAAGGCCGCGGCGCTGCGTAAAATGGCCCCCAGGTTGCCTGGATCCTGGATACCCCAGGGCACGATGACCCGATTTTTCAAGGGGCCACCAGGCTCGGGGCCGAGGCGCAGAAACAAAGCGCAAGGTGGCGGACTTGCCGAATCGCTGAGATCCGCCATGAGTTTTTCGCCCAGCCATTGGATGGGGGCGCCCAGATCACGAAACGGCTCTGGTGTGTCCATGTCTTCCATCATCCATAGCGATTCCAGGATCAAACGCCCCGCATGAGGAGATCCGCGCCATGTCTCGATCAATTTCTCGCCTAGCAACAACGTATGAGTGCGTGCCGCACCCGTTGGGCGGAGCGACGCCAACAGGTCCTTGAACCTGGGATTGGCCCTGCTGGTGATGGGGTGCTCCATCCGCACAGTTTCCCATCAAAGGAGGAAGAATCCGATGGCTTGAATACGAAACACTCTCTTAGGTTGGGAATGTCCTGAAATCCAGGTAGGATCGAGCTTGCGTAGCCTTTGGCAACTGATGTTTTCAACGGAGGATTTGTGTCTGACGAAGTCCTGTTCAAACCTTATGTGAGCGAAGACGCGAACATGGCGGAATTCACGCCGAAAGCCGTCATTTTTGGTGTCATTTTCGGCATCATATTCGGCGCCTCGACGGTATACCTGGCCCTGCGCGCAGGGCTGACCGTGAGCGCATCCATTCCCATCGCGGTGGTGGCCATCTCGCTGCTCAAACGATTCGGTGGTTCCACCATCCTGGAAAACAACATGGTGCAGACCATCGGGTCCGCGGGCGAATCCATTGCCGCGGGCGTGGTATTCACGCTGCCTGGCTTCCTGTTCCTGACCCCAGGTGCGAATGGCGAGAGCTTCTTCAATTATTGGACCATTTTCACCCTGGCCTTGATGGGTGGCGTGCTGGGCGTTCTGATGATGATCCCTTTGCGCCGGGCCCTCATCGTCCAGGAGCACGCGACGCTGCCCTATCCCGAAGGCACGGCCTGCGCCTCGGTGCTGATCGCCGGTGAGAAGGGCGGAGAATTGGCCAAGCCCGCGTACTGGGGACTTGGCGTGGGCTTTGTCTACGCCGTGGGTCAGCTCATCGTGAAGGTCATAGCGGAAACGCCAACCTGGGTCTCCGACATGAAATCAAAAATTTTCCCCGCGGCCACGGTCAACGCCAACATCACGCCGGAATACATGGGCGTGGGATACATTCTGGGCATCAAGAATTCTGGCCTGTTGGTAGCAGGCGGCGTACTGGCCTGGTTGGGCTTCATTCCATTGCTTGCATCACTGGTTCCCGGTGACACCATTGCTACCCAGTTGGTGAAGTTGGGATATTTGAAGGATGTGGCGGTGGCCGGCGCCTATGGTTGGAACCCGGTCACCCATGACTTCGCGCAGTTGAACCGCGCCATCTACTTTGCCTATGTGCGCCAGATCGGCGCGGGCATGGTGGCGGCTGGCGGATTCATCACCCTGATCAAGACCATTCCCACCATCGTTTCGGCATTCAAGGGCGCCATGGGCTCCATGAAGGCAGGCGCGGTTGAAGGTGGCGTCAAGCGCACGGAAAATGATCTCCCCCTTTCCGTGGTGGTGGGTGGGTCCATCGGCCTGGTGGTCATCATGGCCATGCTGCCTTTCATCCCCGGCAGCGGCATCTTCAGCAAGATCACGCTGGGCGTGTTGATGGTGGCTTTCGGATTCTTCTTCGTGACCGTCAGCAGCCGCATCGTGGGCATCATCGGTTCTTCTTCGAACCCGATCTCAGGCATGACCATCGATGCCCTTATGGCCACCTGTCTGATCTTTGTAGGTTTTGGATGGACAGGCGACATCTACCAGCCCATGGCCCTTTGCGTGGGAGGCATCGTGTGCATCGCTGCCGCCAATGCTGGAGCCACCTCCCAGGATCTGAAAACCGGTTACATCGTGGGAGCCACACCGAAGAGCCAGCAGATCGGCCTGATGATCGGTGCCGTCGCCGCGGCGGTGGTGATTGGATTGACCATGAAGATGCTTCATGCGACCTATGGCATCGGCGGTGAAAAGCTTCCCGCGCCGCAGGGCACCCTGATGGCCACGCTCATCAAGGGATTGCTGGCCCGCAATCTCGACTGGCAGTTCGTGCTGGTGGGGGTCTTCACGGCCATCACGATGGAGTTGTGCCAAGTCCGCGCCCTGGCCTTCGCCGTGGGTGCCTACCTGCCACTTTCGACCACGCTGCCCATCTTCATCGGCGGCGTGATCCGCTGGTTTGCCGACAATAGAATCAAATCCAGGAACGCATCTGAGGTGCTTGATCCGTCGAAACCCCATTCCGCTGAAGATGAAGAACTGGGACCCGGCAATCTCTTCGCCACGGGACTGGTGGCTGGTGGCGCGCTCATGGGCGTTCTGGTGGCCTTCCTGGTGGGCGGTGCTGACTATCTGAAGGACACTGGCAGCCCAGGCCTTTTCGGCTTCCTTGCCGCCATCAACGTGGAGGAATCGCTTAAGCATGCTCTGGGCCACCGCGGTTTCGACCTGCTGGGCGTGGCGGCCTTTGCTCTGATGGGCGCCATCCTGTTCAAGGTGGCTCTCCGGCCCCGCCCGAAACTGGACTAGGCTTTTTGCGATCAATGAAAAGGCCCCCGAGATGGGGCCTTTTCATGCTGGGCCGTATTGATAGGAGAAGCTCCTAGAAGCGTTTGATAACATCAACCCGGTGGGCCTTCAGTGGGTCTTTGGCGCTGCGGAGGCGCTGATTCAAATAACTGTATTGGACGAGCCATTTCTGAGGCAAAGGAAGGGCAGCGATATAGCGGCTGCCATCGGCATTGGCGTGGAACCACCAGATGTCTCCATTGATGCTGGCCAATTGGGAACTAGGCGCCATGATCTGGCGAACCCAGCCGATTTGGGGAGACCACTTTCGGGTTCGGCTGCCCAGGAAAATCTGGAGTTCACCACCCTCGTCCTTGGTGTTGCGATTGGTGTGGCGCTGGGCTTTTATTTCAAAAGGAAAAACAGTGCTGCTGGAGATGGCGGCACCGTAAGTCATGAGCGATAAATCGGTTGCCACGTTGAAGTATCCGGGATTCGCGACTGGGTACTGGCCACGGGATTTGGCCAAGTCCCGTTGGTGGGCCTTCATGTTCCAGGGGCCTCCAAAAAAGGTCCAGGACACCTGCCCGGTGGTGAACTTGGCGATGCCCTGCACGGCTGTGAGATCCACGCGACTGCCATCCAGCAGACGGGCATTGCCAATCGTGGCGCGGATTCCAATTTCATCAAACAGCTCTTCTGGTGAGCGAAAGAAGGCCCGGCCAAATCCGCCGATGACTCGCAGATCAGGATCCCAAAGGCTCTCCGTGGAGATGAGTCCATTTTCCACCAGGCCGCCGTGGATCTCGGCTCCACCCTTCGCGCCGATACCCTGAATTCGGAGTTCCGCCAAATCTAAACGCGATCCATTACTGGGTTCATTGTCGAAGCGCGCTAGGTTGAAGCGATTGCCATCGCTCCCGGCGTAATGGGCCGAACCGACCCGAAACTGGATCCAGCTATCGTCTTCGCCAATCTGCCACCTGAGCCTCAGGCGCGAGCGATCGCGAATGATGCCGGGTTTGCCGGGCCCCAGGTCAATGTCGTCATGCCAACCGTTCAGCTCCCAGGTGGGCAGCCACCACTTCCGTTCAGGCTCTTTGAAATAAGCATCCTGGGCCAGCAGCAAGCCACTGGAGAGCAGGAGGGAAATCAGGCTCCGATGGCCCATGACCCTACTTGATGCCCTCAAGAACCGGATGACTCATGGTCTTATCCACATTGAACGGCCATTGTGCGATGCCGTACAAATCCACCTTGTGGGAGTACCTCATGGTGACCGTCACATTTCCTATATCGCCGCTCATGGTCTTTCGGATTGTGATGGCTCTGGGTGCCATGGCCTCAGGGATCCCAAGCTCCCGGATCGCGATCCGGATTTCTTTTTCCATGTCCTCAGCCCTGCGACCGGCGGCCTGCTCGGCCTTTCGCGCAACGATGTCGTATATCTGGTTGTCGGCGTAATACACCGGGATGACCTTGATGGCGATGGCGACCAAGATAGCCATTACCAGCAAACTGACCGTGCAGCCCACCTTGCCTTCACCGCGCTGTTTTGTTGTCCGATCGCTCATCAAACACCTCGTAAGAAAATCAGTCTAGTCCGTTGCGGAATAATAACCCGGTCATCACTATGGTGGACCGGCATAAGGGGCCGTAACAAAATTCTCAGAGCTGGAGGGGCTATTTTGTAACGGCCCCTAATTCTTCAGGTCTTCTGCTGCCTGCTTGGCAATGGGTGCCGCTAGAGGCCCATCGGGGCCAAAAAGGGTCGAGCTGGAAAAAATTTGGGCTCGTCCGAAAGCTTGGATCGCTTCAGGAATATACATGGATCCAAGCTTGCTGAGGCAGATTCCGGTGTAATACTCCACTGTTCCCTGGCCTAGGCCCAGAACCGAGGGCGATCGTCCAGTGCCCAAAACTTTGGCCTCACGGAGCAACTCAAGCGCCTTGTCGTAGCGCCGGAAATGCATGAGCGCGATGGCCTGGTTCAGCTTCAGGAAGGCTGATTCATCTCCTTTGGCTGCAATGGTGCGTAAACGTAATTCCGCAAGGACGAAGGGATAGCAAAGGTTGGCCGCGTAGAGTGGAATCTCCAATGGCTCGCGGCTAAGGGGCAGACTGGCGTTCAGACCGGATTGAGTTACCGGAAGCGTGTCCCCCTTGGCTTCGAGCAAGACCTTCCGCAAAGCCAAAGCGGTTGTGACAGGTTTGCCATCAGCCTGCGTGATGGGTTTCAGGATCTGGATGCCTGCTTTGGCGGCATCCCCTGCATTGATCACCACCGGGCCAGCCTCTCCCGGCAGATCCGCCACCAGGAGCCCTATGCTGGGTTCCCAAATCTGGGGTTGTGTATTGAGCCTCGTTACCAAGTCCAGTAAAGGGTCTTCATCGAGGGGTTTCACCGCGACGTGTTCTTCTTCTCCGCCCAAGGTTCCAAGCACCAAAGACATTGAAAAAGCGTCCACCGGATATCCTGGGCGGTCTTTGGTGGCGATCAAGCTGAGCACCAACTCGGCATCTTTGGTGGTTTTGATGCGAGCCATAGCCTCCATGGGGGCCTCACCCTCATTGGGTTTGATGAAGGCCACTTCTTTCAATCGTTCACCCAGGCCCTTGAGTCGAGTGATGAGTTGGGTCTTGCCTGGGAAATCATCCACGCCATCAAATCCCACAAAAACCAGGCGGAGTTTGGGCTTGGTGGCCAGACTCACGGCCTTGTTCTCGGGGACCTCCACCTTCTGTGAAAAACCGCCTGAGGGGTACTTCACCACCAGATCGTAGATCCCCGCGCAGACCGATATGTTATTTACGGGAAGCGCTCCGTAGCTCTGTCCAGAAAGGAACAATTCACCGCCTGGCCACGCGGAACTAACAGTCAGTGTTCCGCGGGAAGGATCCAGCTTGATGGCCTCCAGAATGTGGTCCGCGTAGGGCGTTGTGAAAGACTCGTCCAGCTCCACTCGTTTGGGGCGGAAGCAGGCGGATTTCAATTCGAGAATATGTTTACCGGCTTTCAGATCGGATAAGACGAACGCGCCCGATAGATCCTCTACCTTCAGGCCCGCCTTGTCGGCCATGGCCTTCATCGCTACAGCTACTTGGGCCGATGCAGGCTGGATGGGTGTTTTGCCCACGGGCTCGCCGTCCAGCCAGACCTCCGTGCCGCTCGGATAGGTGTAAAAGGTGACGGTCGAAGCATTGCGATCCAGCTTGAAGTCCACATTCTTGGAGTCCCTCGGGGCCAGATTGAGGTTCACTTCCTGAGGGCTATAGCCAGACTTGGCGTAGACCAGCTTGTGGGCACCAAAGGGCAGGTACCGTGAAGCCAAAGTGGGACTCGACTTCTCACCCATCTTCAAGGCACCACCATCGGGCTGGAAGGTGAATCTGACCTTGGCGAGCTTGGCGCCGCGAATGCTTTCGTAAAGGCTCTGCAATTTCCCAGACGTGATGTTCTTATCCAGTTCAAAATCTGGATTGAAATTCAGCAGAGCCTCGAGTCGCTTGACTGCATCAGCTTTCTTGGTGGGATTGCGATCCTCTAAAATGGCAAGCCAGTTGTAGGTCTCGCAGAGCACCAAGCTCCAGTCTGGATCCAGGGTGCGGGCTTTGAGCGCCAGAGGTTCCAAAGCCGCGAGCACTTGCTTGAACTTGACGGTGGCGCCATCCCGGTCGCCTTGATTGGCCCATAAATCCTTTCCATGCTTGGAGATGTCTTTCAAGGCAGGGTCGGGTTGCGGGACCTGAGCAATGAGAGAACCGCTGATGAACAGCAGGGCTGCGGGAGTGAGCATTGAGTGGAGTGAGTGGAGTGAGTGGAGTGAGCGGCGAGTCATCAATTCAACCGGAGGAGTAGATCATTGGATCTGTCTGCAAGGATGAGGCCGCCGTTGCGGTCAATGGCGATGGCAACGAATTTTCCACTGATGCCAAGCTGGCGCCAGGTTGCTTGGCGCAGCACTGAACCATCGGGACCCCAAAGCACAACGCCTTCGAATTCACCACCATCTACAATGGCAGCCACATGACCGATGGTGTCACTGCCCAGGGCCACCACATAGCGGAACACGCCCGACAGCCCCTTGCCGTAAGGAATCCAGACATGGGGCTGACCATTCGCATCCAGGAATTTCACGTCCCGATTGGCGTCCGAAGCCTGTGCCACGCCGCCATTCGGAAGGGGGACCAAGGCGTTGGTGGTGGGTGAAGGTAGTGCCTTGCTCTGGCCATCAGCACCGATGAGTGTCAGGGCTGCGACCTTTTTATCACCGACCCAGACGGTGCCCCAGCGGTCTAAAACGCCACCCGTCGGCGCATTACCAGTCAGTTCCACCGGCGCGCCATTTTCCTTCACCAGACCCTGCTTGGTGAGGAACCAGGGCAGGCCACCGGGAGCGATCATCATGGCCTTCGCGCCCTTCACGAGCCCGCCCACTGGAACCACTTCGTTATTGCGCAGGATGCCCGCGCGATCTAAGCCGTCCTCGTAGATGTAAAGGTCTCCATCGAGACCTGGGACTAATAGGGTGGGGGTATTGACCCACTTCGGAGCCTTGCCCGCAGGCCAAAGGCCTTCGGATTTCAGGGGTGTCTTTTGCATGCGCCACTTCACGCGCACCGCGATGCGCCAAGCAGCCTCCTTGGCTTCAGGACTATTGGGCGATCGTTCGCGGATGCGCTCCAGGAGCCGCAGGCAGCCCTGCAAATCCCCTTTGATATCCAGCACCTCGGCGGCTTGCAACAGGGCCTTGGGTGCGAATGCCGAGAGTGGATCCAGGCGATAGGCCTCCAGAAAGCTTTGCAGCGCGCGGCCCCAGTTGGATTGACCCTGGAAGGCCAAACCAAGATGATAATGGGCTCCGGCCACGGCGGGGTTGTTGGTATAGAGATCCACCACCCGATTGAATTCCGCGATGGCTTCTTTCATGTCTGTGGGCTTCTTGGCCCGCTGTGCCAGGATTTCACCGCGCAGCAGCATGGCTTCCGCGGCGATGGGGGATTTGATGTGTTCGGTTTTCAGACGCTCCAGGAAAGGTAGGGCCGAATCGGGTTTTTTCTCCACATCAATGTGGTATCGCGCCATGCGGAGGAGGGCTTGGGCCGCAAAGTTCGATTTCGGCGCGGCTTGTAACAACTGGTTCCAGGTTTCGAAGGCCTCGGCGTAGGAGCGGGCCTGGTAGGCCCTTTCCCCGCTGTGATAGAGTTTTTCCGAAATGTCAGCATCCTGGGCCATGAGCTTGCAGACGGAAATCACAACCAGCGCTAAAGCAATGGCGAATCGGCGCGGGATGGGCAGGAGCCCGGTCATTGAAGCCTCAATCAGAAGTGGATTCATCATAGCCCACCTTCGACTCTTGGAGCCTACTCCGAATCAAGGGAAGCCTGATAAGTTGTAGCGATGCACGGAATTTTGAATCTGGCTTTTGCCTCCATAGCCGCTGTCTTGTCGGCCCAGGTGCCCTTCGAACAATTGGACCCATTGGCGCGGGCCGAGGCCAAAGACATCGTGCGCCGGGCAGATTTCGCTTTCCAGACCGGCACTGCACCCAAGCGGGTACGACTCGCCACCATGGATCAGCTTTTTGATCACCCGCGCTTGGCTGCCGCCATGTGGCGCCACTGTCAGTTCGTTCCGATGTTTTTTATTTTTCAGGAAGCCAATGGCACCTGGTCCATGGATGACACCAAGGGCCTTCACGGCACCATCCACCCTGTGCTGAAGAAGCCTGGACTGCGGGTCTACATCGTGGAAGGCCGAGCAGTGCGAGGACGATTAAAGACACCCTTCGCCGTGGGCGCGAAATTGGTTGTGGTCTATCGTTATTGGGAAGGACCCAATGGCTTCGAGACCAACCTGCAAACCTGGACCGCCCTGGATTCGGCCATTCTGGGCTTCGTTTCCAAACCTTTCCACTCCCACATTCGCCATCAGCAGGATGGACTCATCGCCTACATCAATCGCAACATCTTGCTCTTCGGAGAGTTCGCGGATCTGGATCCTCGGGAATTTGAAGGCCCACTGAAGCGCGAAGGAGATCCCATCGCCATCCACGATTTCGAACAGATCTTTTCTCGAAAGATGCATTGATGAACGCCAATCCCTTCATGCCTCCTGAATCGTTGCAAAAGGCATTGAGCAATTGAGTGGCGGATCCTGATGGATTTCCTGTTCCGACGCCTGATTCGCTGCGCCCTTCATCCGGTGCAGGGATTCCAGGAGCGGGCCGGGGCATCTCCCGGATTGGGGGTTTCATTTGGATGGATGATGCTGCTCCGCGGCTCTTTCAGCACGATCGGTGGCTTGCTTACGCTTCATGCGGTCTACCGCGACTACCCCATGTTTAAAAATCTTCACAGCCCCATGTGGCAGGAGATTCTTCAGCGACTCCCTTCGGACCTCAACGTGGAGGACATACGTGCCTTCGTTTTGAATTTGCCGGATTTGCCGCCCTGGACCAGTATTTGGCCCTGGGTGCTGGTGCTTGGCCCCGTGGGCATCGCCAGCGCCTGGCTTCACAATGCGGTCTGGGACCACACCTGTCTTTGGATACTGGGAGGCGTGAAAAGAACCGGTAGCTGGCGCATCACGTTCATTGCCGAGGCAGAGGCCATGCAGGTGGGAACTCTTGATGCGGCCTTTGCACTGTTGAGCTTCATTCCCATGGCGGGCCTACTGCTGGCGCCGCTTTTCATGATCTCCGGCGCCTATTTCTGGGTGATGCGGGGGCTCGCCCTGGCGGCCTTTCACCATGCACCCATGTGGAAGGGCGCCGTGGCGACGCTGCTGCATATCCTGCTGGCAACGCTTTTCATCTGCGGGATGCTGGGCATTTCCTGGATGATCGTCATGCAGTCGGTGATGTTTTGAAGAACCGCTGCTTCCCACCCGGACCTGCCGGATTCACTCGCTTTGCGCCTGGTTACCGCCGGTCTATTCTTGGGTACCTGGGCGCTGCAAGTAGCGCGGGGAGATTAGAGCGGTCATGATGCTTCAATCCCAACCCACCGGAGTGCGTCCATGTTCCAGCAGATCCTGGATCAGTTGATTGAACGGGTGCCCGAAGCCCTCGCGGCCACCTTTAATGACAAGGATGGCGAGCCCATCTGCACGCGCACCATCCAGGTGCCCAATGACGCATTGCAGTTGCTCGGCGCCTACCAACAAACAGTCAAGCGCCATCTGGCCCAGGCCATCGAGGAATTCGACCGCGGTGAAATCGAACAGATCGCTTTTGCCACGCAGGAGCACTGGATCCTGATGATGGGCGCCTCGGAGGGGTGCACGCTGTTGTTGATCATCCACCGCGAAGGCATTATGGGCCGAGCCCGATTCGAGATGATCAGGGCCGTCAAAGCCCTGAATCAACAGCTCTGAAAAATGTAAGGAGTAAGCATGGAGCGATTCATTGGCCTCATTGGCATCGTTGTGTTCATGGCCATCGCCATTGGGTTGAGTCGTCACCGCGGCAAAATCCATTGGAAGACCGTGGCCTGGGGTCTTGGTCTGCAATGGATATTTGCCATCGTGGTGCTCAAGGGTGATTTCCTTTCGAAGTGGCTGGGCTTCAATGGCCTGATGCCCTGGCCCGGATTCTGGCTTCATGAAGGCACGCCCGAGGCGCATTTCTATGGCCTGGGCTGGGTCATCTTCGCACTGATGTTCCTGCCCATGCTGCTGCGGCGCTTTGCGAAATTTCAGAGCAAACAGCTCAACTGGAGCATCTTCGCGGTGGTGGTCTACGGTCTGCTGTGGGGCAACCTGGTGGGCAAGACTTTCAACAACATCCGCATCGTGGTGCAGCACCTGATGGAATACGCCCACGACGGCGCCAGCTTCGTGTTCGGACCTCTCGCTGACAGCGCCGCGAGGGGCATGGGCGCGCCGGTGATGGACGGTGCCCACCACATGATCGGTCGCGTGGGGATGGTCTTCGCCTTCGTGGTGCTGCCCACCATCATCTTCGTGGCGAGCATCTTCGCGGTGCTCTATTACCTGGGCGTGATGCAGTGGGTCGTGGGCGCCTGCGCTCGCGCCATGGGCCGCGTGCTCAAGGTCAGCGGCGCAGAGAGCGTGTGCGTGGCGGCGAGCATCCTGATGGGCCAGACCGAAGCACCCCTCACTATCCGACCGTTTTTGTCGCGGCTCACCCGTTCGGAATTAATGGTCATCATGACCGCGGGCATGGCCCATGTATCGGGTTCCATCATGGTGGCCTACGTGCAGATCGCCGGCGTGGATATCGTACACTTGCTCACCGCCGTGATCATGACCGCGCCGGGTGCTGTGATGATCGCCAAGATCCTGGAGCCCGAGGTCGAGGAGCCTGAAACCCAAATGGTGGCGGGCGAAGAACTCAAAGTCGACATTCCCAACCACGATGCGAACGTGATCGATGCCGCCGCCCGCGGCGCCTTCGAAGGCGGGTCATTGGCCTTCAATGTGGCCGTCATGCTCATCGCGTTCATCGCGCTGGTGGCGCTGCTCAATGGTCTGATCAAGGCCGCCTATCCCGGCGGTAGCCTGGAGATCATCCTTGGCACGCTGTTCAAGCCCTTCGCCTTCCTGATGGGCGTTCCATGGAGTGAAGCCGGCACCGTGGGTTCGCTGCTGGGCACACGCATGGTGGTGAATGAATTCGTGGCCTTCATCCAACTTGGCGCACTGCCCGAACTCAGCACCAAGGCCAAGCTTGTGTCCACCTTCGCCCTCTGCGGCTTCGCCAACTTCTCCAGCATCGCCATCCAGGTGGGCGGCATTGGCGCGTTGATTCCCGAACGACGCGGGGATCTAGCGCGGCTGGGGCTCAAGGCCATGATGGCCGGGACATTGGCCAACTTTTTGAGTGCGTGCATCGCGGGAGTGTTGAGCTAAAAATTATTCCACGGTTCCGGAATCGATTTCTTCTGGGGTATGTGGAGGCTCAACGCCGCGCCAGCCCAAGCTCCATGCCAAATTCAGTAGCAGGCCCATCAGAATGTAAACAGCAAAAAATCCGATGAAGAAGTACTGCCGGAAAATGATCATCAAGCAAAGGATCCCTTCGAAGGCCACCTTGAGCCCCATGGCGGCGCGAGAGTTTTGGGATTTTTTCTTGAAGCTCGGGAAGCGCACGGTGGAGACCATCAGCAGGCCCACCAGGAAAAGCTCAAGCGCGAAATAGTAGGCGTGCCTGGCCAGCACGGGCTGGCCGGGCCAGCACAGGATCACGGAAGCCACGCAGGCCGCGCCTGCGGGAATCGGCATCCCCACGAAAAACCGCGAATCCACGCTGTTCACCTGCACATTGAAGCGCGCCAGACGAAGGGCCCCGCAGGCGATGAAGAAGAAACATGCGGCCCATCCCACGGCACGCAGTTGGAAATCGCCGACGCCCAGAGTGAAAAATGCGTAGCGGTAAGCGAGAATCGCGGGCGCCATACCGAAGCTAACCATGTCCGCCAGGCTGTCCAGCTGCACGCCGAACTCGGTGCTGGTGCCCGTGGCTCGAGCAATGCGACCGTCCAGGCCATCAAAGACACCCGCCGCCACCAAAAGTCCCGCGGCCCACAGGAAGTAGCGTTCGGGGTTGTCCCCCGCAGCGTTGATGGACATCACCACGGAGGAGAAACCGCACAGGATGGAAATGAGCGTGATGCTCGACGGCAGCGCGAATTTCGATCGCTGCATGGCGCGCTTGCGCATGTCTCGGCGGTGCTCGCGGCGTTCTTCGGGGGAGAGTCGTGATTTCATCGCCTTCCAGTGTTCCACAAAACCATCAAGGGGGCCGGGTCTGAATCACTGATAGACGATAGACGATAGACTAAGGGCTCGGAGGCTATGGATTTGAAGCACATTGTGGTCATTGGCGGAGGTCATGCGGGGATCGAGGCGGCCCATATCTCCGCCCGCATGGGCATGGCCACGACGCTGTTGACCATGAACCTGGACCAGATCGGCCAAATGAGCTGCAATCCGAGCATCGGTGGCGTGGGCAAGGGCCACATGGTGCGCGAGTTGGACGCGCTGGGTGGGGCCATGGGCCGCCTCATAGACGCGACCGGAATTCATTTCCGTATTTTGAACGAAAGCCGTGGCGTAGCGGTGCGGGGGCCCCGGGCCCAGGCGGACAAGGTGAAGTACCGCATCGCAGCCCGCAAGCGACTGGAACATACGCCGAATCTCAGACTGCGCCAGGGCATCGCCGCGGCTTTCCGGTGGAGTCTGGGCACGCGTGGTTTCCAAGGCGTGGAGCTTTTGGATGGGACGTTCCTTCCCTGCGACGCGGTGGTGCTGACATCGGGCACTTTTCTCAATGGCCAGATCCTCATCGGTGATAAACGCATGGCGGCCGGTCGCGCGGGGGAGCCCCCCAGCACGCATTTATCTGAGCAACTGAAGTCC
>JANOLT010000443.1:0-13325 GCA_031419915.1 Holophagaceae bacterium | reverse complement strand
GGCAGAATCGTGCGCGCCCGACCGGAATCCACCTTGGTCAGTAGGATGCCGCCGTTCTGTATCTTGCTCGCATCGGTGGGACCGATGGGAGTCCAGGTACTTCCGGACACCGCCGCGAAGAACTGGGGTGCGCCGACATCTCCCAGGAAGAGGCCTGGATATTTAGCCCGCTCGATCTCCGCCTCCCGAATGAGGCGCTCCTTGAATTCGGTGGTGTACTCGCCACCCATGCGCATGCGCCACCAGTCGATGCGCCCAGCAGCGTCATCCTGGCGTTCGCCGGTTTCCTCTTCCTTCTGCTTCAGTATGGGATCTTCGAGGAAACTTCGGTAGGTGCTGTGCTGTTCCTTTTCCCGTTCCAGGGGCTTCACTTGCGCCCAGGTTTGCGCAGAGCTGCCAAGGAAAATGGACAGCATGACTTGCACCGCAGGACGGCTCAGAAAGCTCATGACCAACTCCGAAAATTTTAGAATCGTTGGATCGTAAGGCAATGTCATGGTTCTGTCAACAAGTATAGGTTTCCCGCGCCCCAGGAGTCTTCTGACAGTTTCTTAACGATGCTGCATTTCCATCTCCCTAGACGATTTCTCCCGAGCATGGAGTATCCCGGCCTCCTGGTCCCAAATCCAACGTTGACGGGGCCTTCCATGGCGTCTATCGTCAAAGGTTTAGCCAACCAGAGCCCCCGAGCCTCCGTGATTGCAAACCGCCCCGACAACCCTTTGATCGTCCAGAGCGACAGGACTTTGCTCCTGGAAGTCGCCCACCCGGCCTTCGAGCAAGTGCGCGATGAACTGGCGCGGTTCGCGGAGCTGGTGAAGAGCCCCGAGCACATCCACACCTACCGCATCACGCCGCTTTCGCTATGGAATGCTTCGGCCTCGGGCGTGTCCTGCGATGAGATGCTGGAGACGCTGAACACCTGGTCCAAGTACCCGCTGCCGCAGAATCTTTTACAGGAAATCCAGGACCACGGCACCCGCTACGGCAAGCTCAGATTGGTCAAGAAGGGCGACCGGCTGGCGCTGGAAATGGACGACCGCGGCCTTTTCTGGGAAATCGAGAACCAGAAATCCCTGCAAGGAATGCTGGCGGAACCCTACCCCGACGAAACTGGTGTTTATCTGCACGATGGGATGCGCGGCGAAGTGAAGCTGCAGCTCATCCGCCTGGGTCATCCGGTGCAGGACATGGCGGGCTACAAGCCCGGAGATCCCCTGCCCTTCCAGTTGGCGGAAACCCTGAAGCAGAACGGCAAGCCCTTCGGCCTGCGGCCTTATCAACAGGCCGCCATGGATGTCTTCCACGCGGGCGGCGGGCCCGAAGGTGGCGCGGGCGTGCTGGTGCTTCCATGTGGCGCGGGCAAGACCGTCATCGGCATCGGCTGCATGTCCAAACTGCAGACGCACACGCTTGTATTGACGACCAACGGCACGGCCGTGAAGCAATGGAAACAGGAGCTGCTGGACAAGACCACGCTCACCGAAGATGAAGTGGGGTTGTACACCGGCGATTCGAAGGAGATCAAACCCGTCACCATCGCCACGTATCAGATCCTCACCTACCGTCGCAGCAAGGAATCCCCCTTCGAGCATTTCAAACTTTTCGAGGCCGCCAATTGGGGCCTGGTCATCTACGACGAAGTGCACATGCTCCCGGCGCCGGTGTTCCGTGCCGTGGCTGAGCTGCAAGCCAAACGACGCCTGGGCCTCACGGCAACTCTTGTGCGCGAGGATGGAAAAGAAGAAGACGTATTCTCCCTCATCGGCCCCAAGCGGGTGGACGTGCCCTGGAAAATGCTCGAAAAGGATGGCTTCATCGCCACGGCCCACTGCCTTGAGATCCGCATTCCGCTGCTCACAGATGAGCGCATGGAATACGCCGTCGCCGATCAGCGCCAGCGGTTCCGCATCGCTTCTGAAAGCAGCCTGAAATTCACGGTGGTGGATGAACTGTTGAAGGGCCACCCCACTGAATCCGTGCTCATCATCGGCCAGTATCTGGAGCAGCTCCGCATCCTTGGCGAGCGCCTGAAGTCCCCAGTTCTCACGGGTGCGACGCCCGAAAAAGAACGCGAAGAACTGTTTCGTAAATTCCGTTGTGGTGAGTTGCGCGTGCTCATCGTCAGCAAAGTGGCGAATTTCGCCATTGATCTGCCAGACGCATCCGTGGCGATCCAGATCAGCGGAACTTTTGGTTCAAGGCAGGAAGAAGCGCAGCGATTGGGCCGTATTCTCAGGCCCAAGGGCAACCGCAACCTCAGCTACTTCTATTCATTGATTTCCAAAGACACCACCGAACAGGAATTCGCACGCAACCGTCAGCTCTTCCTCACCGAGCAGGGCTACCGCTACATGATCGAAAGCCGCACCTTCGATGCAACCGGCCACCTGAGCGAGCCACGCGTGTGGCGGGAGTTGATGGAACAGACCGCGGGCTAAAGCAATCCAAGATTTGGGTTCCCTGGATCCTCAGAGAGCTTCCTGATCGT
Source organism: Holophagaceae bacterium (assembly GCA_031419915.1). GTDB lineage: Bacteria > Acidobacteriota > Holophagae > Holophagales > Holophagaceae > JANXPB01. Next base: position 10,834 of record JANOLT010000443.1, on the reverse strand, counting down.
GATAATGCGCCAGCAGTTCTTCTGCTGTGACGGTGGCGGTGCCCATTTTGGCGACCACGATGCCGGCGGCGGCGTTGGCGAGCATGGCGGCATCCTTCCAGTCCGCTCCCGCGGCCACGGCGGCGCTGAACGCGGCGATGACCGTATCTCCGGCGCCGCTAACGTCGAACACTTCCTGCGCCATGGTGGGAATCATCCAGGGTTCGGAATGCTCCGCGTCCGGTGCGAAGAGCGCCATGCCTTTTTCACTGCGGGTGATGAGCAGGCCCGAAAGGCCTAAGTCCTCGAGCAGCAGCTTGCCTGCGGCGGCGACCTCCGCATCGCTGTGGGCGGGCAGCCCGCTGAGTTCGGTGGTTTCCTTGCGGTTCGGCGTCATCAGTGTCGCGCCTTGGTACAGCGCGCGATGGGCCGGTTTGGGGTCCACGATCCAGGGGATCTGGTGGCGCGTGCAGAGCTCGCGGACTTCATCCATCACCTGAGGACCGATGATGCCCTTGGCGTAGTCCGAAATAATGAGCGCTCCGGTTTCAGGGATATGTTTCTTGAGCTGCCCGATCAGTTCATGCAGGGCAGTTTCATCCAGGTTCCGGAGCTCTTCCCGATCAATGCGCAGCATCTGCTGGGTCTGCCCAATGACGCGGGTCTTGATGATGGTGGGGCGCGATGGATCCACCACCAGGCCTTCGCTGGAGATGCCCGAACGCGCCAACAATTCCATGAGTCGTTCGCCCGCCACATCCTTTTGCAACGTGCCGATGAGCAACGGCTCGGCGCCCAGGGCCCTCAAGTTGGCGGCCACGTTCGCGGCGCCACCAAGCACAGCCTTTTCGCGCACGATCCTCACAATGGGCACCGGCGCTTCCGGTGAGATGCGGCTTACTTCACCGAACAGGTATTCATCCAGCATCAGGTCGCCGAGCACCGCCACCTTTAGCCCGCGGATGCGGTCCAGCAGCGACTTTGCATGGCTCAGGTCGAGCTTCATGCGTCGGCCTGTTTTGCGTGATCGGCCAGCATCACGGGGATGCCATCCTCGATGGGATAAAGCAGGCCGCATTTCATGCAATGCAATCCCTCAGGTGTTTCTTTCAAGTCACCATGGCAGGGTCCGCCGTTGAATTCGGCGGGGCAGCAAAGGATTTCCAAAAGTCGGGGATCAAGCATGAATCATCTTACTTCAGCGCCCTTCAACGCCTTTGCAGCGAGTTCCAGCACATCCTGGGTTTGAATGGTTTCGTGGCCGGTTTCACCCGCGGCGTTGTTCATCATTACGTTGCAGAAGGGGCAGGCCACGGCCACCGTGGTGGCTTTCGTTTCCATGGCCTGCTCTAGGCGCGCGTGGTTGACACGGGTGCCCAGCTTTTCTTCCAGCCACATGCGCCCGCCCCCGGCGCCGCAGCACTGGGTGGCTTCGCCGTGTTTTTCCATCTCAGTGAGCTTGACGCCGGGAATCGCGTCGAGAATGGCGCGCGGGGCGTCTACTTGGCCGTTGTAGCGGCTCAGGTAGCAGGGGTCGTGGTAGGTGAGGTCGGCCTCCACGGTCTGCTCGAATTTGATCTTGCCTTCCGCCACCAGATCCGACACCAGCTCGGTGCCATGGACCACTTCAAAATTTCCGCCGAAGTCCGGATACTCGTTCTTCAGCGTATTCAGGCAGTGCGGGCAGTTGGTGACGATCTTTTTCACGCCGTGGCTTTTCAGAATTTCCACGTTTGCCTCGGTGGCGGACTGGAAGAGATACTCGTTGCCAAGGCGCCGCGCGGATTCACAGGTGCAGGATTCTTCGGTGCCAAGGATGGCGAAGGAGACATCGGCGGCCTTCATCAGCTTCACCAGCGACTTGGACACACGTTGGCCCGCGGCATCGTAGGCGCCCGCACAGCCCACCCAGAACAGGTACTCGGCATCCGGTTTCTCGGCCATGGTGGGCACATCCAGGCCTTCCGACCATTTCGCGCGGTCCGCCTGCGGCAGGTTCCAGGGATTGCCCTGGCGCTCCATGCCCTTGAACGCCAGTTGGGCTTCCGCGGGAAAATCGCTCTCCTCCAGCGTGAGATTGCGCCGCATCTCCACTAGCTTGTCCACGAAGGTGATGTGAAGAGGACAGGCCCACTCGCAGTAGCCGCAGGTGGTGCAGGCCCAGATGGTGTCCTTGCTGATGGCGCCACCCAGCTGTTCGGCACTCCAAGGGGAATGGTCCTGGTTTAGATCCCACACGGAGCCTTCGGGCACCGGACCGCCAATGAGGGCGCGGCCCTCGGGCACGGGCTTGTCCTGGGCCATGTCCGCCAGGGGCGTGTCATACAGGTAATCCCGCAGATCGTTGCCGAACTGTTTTGGGCGGAGCGGCTTCCCCGTCAAGGTCGTTGGGCAGGCCTCCAGGCAGCGCCCACACTCAGTGCAGGTGTAGAGGTCCAACATCTGCTTCCACGTGAAATCCTGTATGCGGTTGGCGCCGAAATGCTCCGCTTCCAGATCCATGGGCTTGAGGTTTTTCGTGGGCTCAAGGGAACGGAAATAGAGGTTGAAGAGCGATGTCAGCACGTGGAAATGCTTGGAGTAGGGCAGGAAATTCAGAAAGCCGAAGAGCAGCGCCACGTGAATCCACCACATGCTCTTATAGAGGACGACCAATCCCCCTGTGCTCATGCCCGCGAGCATCCCGGCCATGGCATTACTGGCGGGCGCCCAGTGGGCCCAGGACGGATGATTAAGGGCGATGAAGGCGCCATCCGCAAGGATATCGGTCACCATCAGGCCGCCGATGAAGCTCAGCGTGCCCCAGGCATCAATGGAATTCTCCACTCGCCACGGTTTGGCAAGGGCGCGGCGGGCCATAGCCAAGCCGATGCCAACAATGACCAGAACCTCGAAGATATCCTTGGTGGTCTGGTAGACCAGACCGAAAGTGCCCATGGCCTCGGTCATGTTGAAAGCTGGGAACAGGCCCTCCAGAACGAGCCCCACGGAACGCAATGCCAGGGCACAGAAACCCCAGAAGATGAGGAGGTGATAAACCCCCGCGTATTTGTCACGGACCATGCGCTTCTGAATAAACGCGTCAAGGAAGACGCCCTTCAGTCGCTCCAAGGGGCGGTCGAAGCGATTGTCCGGCATTCCCGCGAGCAGCGCCCTGATCCGCTTGCGGACGGTATAGGCGAAGAAACCCATTGCGCCAAAGACAAACACCCAAAACAGTCCAAGCTCTAGGGGCTTCATGGTGCCTCCATACATGTCCCGCTTAAGGGCGTGGACCTAAGTTTCAAACGAGTATGACCGTCTCCTCAAAAATAGGGGCGGCCTACCCGGGGTGAGGCATGAAAGGCACGGGTGGAGAAGGGCTGTCAGAATCAAGGGATGGATACCCCATCGACCGAGAACCTCTCCTTCGAAGCCGCTGTGGAGCGGCCCCTTTCGGTGGTTTTTCAAACCTCCGATGGAGCCTGGGAGGGCCATGACTATAAGGTGGAAGTCATCACCACGCGCCGGGGGCTGGATGCGTTTGACGTGGTGATGGACTTCCGCGAGTTGGAAGCGGTGATGGATCGCATCCTTGCGCCCTTGCAAGGCCGGCTGCTATCGGAGCTGGGCCTGGCGGGACCGCTGGAACTGGCGCGAAAACTGGCCGATGAACTGGCGCCCCACGTGCCCGCCCCAGCCCGTCTTTCTGAAGTCGCGCTCACGGATGGTCGTGGGCGTCGGATCGCCGTGAGACCTGGATGATGCGCATGAAACCCTGGACGGAGATACCCGCCTACTTGGCTCTGGCCTTGGTGTGCGCGTGGATTGCCAATGTCTTTGCGGGCCCCACGCGGCGCCTTTCCTGGCGGCTCAAGGAATCCACGGCACCTGTCGTCTCAAGCCTTCCGGCGCCTTTGGCCCCTGCCTCATTGGCCGTGCCTGCTCTCGCACCATCAACATCATCCCGACCTAAAGAAATGGTTCTCAAACCAACACCGATCGCCAAAACCATTGCACCCGTTTCCGCGCCTCCACCCGATCCCAAGGCCGAATTGATGAGGCGCTTTCCGCCCCTTGTGAATGAAGCGCAAGCCGCCATCCAGGGCGACGAAGCTGTATGGCTTCACGCCCATGGCGCGCTCTTCTTGGACGCGCGGCGCACGGCCATGTACTTGGAGGGCCACATCCCCGGCGCCAAAAACGTTTCCGCCTGGGAGGACGGCCTACCGGAAAAGGTGGATCAGCTTGCCCTCTTCACTGCGGACCTGAAGCTTCCCGTTGTGATCTACTGCTCTGGCGATGAATGCCATGACAGCCATCTTGTGGCCCAGAAACTATGGCTGGCGGGCTTCCGCAACCTACGTATTTACACCGATGGATACCCGGATTGGGAGGCCCGAAAGCTGGCCGTGACCAAGGGGGGAAAGCCATGAGTTGGCTGGTCCATCCTCTGGTGCTTGGCCTTTCTCGTTGGCTGCTCGCCGCCGTGATCTTCTTCGCGGCGGTTCCAAAGCTCGTTGATCCACCGGGTTTTGCGCAAACTGTTTTCGCCTATGGCCTGCTCCCCATGGCTCTGGTGGCGCCGCTGGCCCTCACCTTGCCCTGGCTGGAAGCGCTCACGGCCCTGGGCCTGGTCCTTGGTGTGGCCCGGCGAAGCGCGGCGGCTTGGATCCTGGTTCTGATGTTGGTTTTCATCGGTGCCCTTGGTTTCAATCTCGCTAAAGGCAACCCTGTGGACTGCGGCTGCTTCGGCGCGTCGAAGGTGCAGAAGACCAAGGACCAGCGGCTTTTCGATATGAAAATGGCCATGCTTCGTGACCTGGGCCTCGCCCTGCTGGCCCTTCATGCCCTGCTGGCGCAGACGAGAAAACCAGAATGAAGCCATGGGTTCCCATCGCCGCGCTGGTCCTGGCGTTGAGCCCCCTCGCGGTGATCCACCCCGTGCATGTTTCGGGTCGTAGCATGGAACCCACCCTGCATGATGGCGAGTTGGTCTGGGCGCTGTGGGCCTGGTGCGCTGGCAGGCCTGAACGTGGAGAACTGTGGCTGGTCAAAGGCCCTGAAGGCATGTCGGTGAAGCGCGCCGTAGGCCTGCCGGCCGAGCGCATCGAAGCCAAGGATGGCGAGATATTCATCAACGGATCGCGACTCCCTGAGCCCTACGTGAAGCTGAGTGATCACTTCACCGGTTCCTGGGCCTGCCGCGACGGCTATCTGATGCTTGGCGACAACCGCCCCCAGAGCCACGACGGCCGCGCCTGGGGACCGTTAGCGAAGTCTGCCTTGAGGAGTAGGGTGGTTATCTTTTGAACGCTGATCCACTTCAAAGTTCCACCAGCTCCACGGCTTCCAGTGTTTCCCCCAGAAAGCGGGAACCCACTTCTTTCAGGCGTGTGCCGGCATCGGTGAAGAGGACGCGCAGGGGGCCTGATGAGCTTTCGGTGCGATAACCGACTGAACTTTTCAGCAAGGAATCCACGGCGCTGGCGGTGACATCGCTGCTGTCTATCCAGGTGGTGCCAGGCCGGGCGCGATCCAGGGAGGGGCGCAGCACAGGATAGTGGGTGCAACCCAGCACGATGGTCTTCACTGCGTCTGGTAATTGCTTCAAGTAGCGCTCGCAGATTTCGGTCGTGATGGGATCGTCGAGCCAGCCTTCTTCGGCGAGACTCACCAGCAGAGGGCAGGCCAGGCTATGGATTTCGGCGTTGGGCGCGCGGCGGCGAATGGCGGCTTCATAGGCGCCGCTTTGGACCGTCGCCAGAGTGCCGATGACGCCCACGGGACCTTGCACCTTCGCGGCCATTTCGGCGCCGGGCTCAATGACTCCCACCACGGGACAGGTGGCTATGGCTTGCAGGGCTGGCAGACCGTGAGCGGATGCGGTGTTGCAGGCGATGATCAGAAGTTTCGGATCATACCGCTGGAGGATCGCTCCGGCTTGCAACGTGTAACGTTCGATGGTGGCGTGGCTCTTGGTGCCGTAGGGCACGCGGGCCGTATCGCCCAGGTACAAAAGCGATTCACCCGGCAGCAGACGACGCAGCGCGTGAACCACCGTGAGGCCGCCGATGCCGGAATCGAAAACACCGATGGGGCGGTTGGATTTCGTCCCATTCATCACACCCGCTCCGCCAGAATCGCCACCCAGGCGCCTTCGGTGAGCATCTTTAGCGGCTTGAATCCGAAGGCCGCAAGGCTCACCAGGGCTTCATCTTGACACTCAGCGAGAATCCCCGATGCGATCAGCCAACCACCGGGTTCGGTGATCTCCGCCATGCGGGGTAGTAGATCCTGGATGGTCAACAGCAGGATGTTCGCCAACAGACCCCGGTAGGGCGGGTGGATTTTTTCGTCCTCCAGATCACCCACGAAATAGTCGAAGGGAGCGCCTCCGGCCAAACCTTCGTTCATCTGGATGAATTCGGTCATGGCGGGGCCGCAATCAGGATCAATGTCGAAGGCCGTGATGCCGCGCGCGCCCAACAGATACGCGGTGAGCGAGAGAATGCCCGTGCCCGCGCCAATATCCAAAATGGGCCCTTTGAGTTTTCTTTCCTTGGCGAGCTGCTCCAGGAATTCCATGCAAAGCCGAGTCGTCTCATGTCCCCCGGTGCCAAAGGCCAGGCCGGGGTTCACGGTGATGGCGAAGCGGTCCACGGGCAGAGAATCCTGGTCCCACAAAGGCCGGATGAAAAAGCGTGAGCCCACTTCGAAGGAACCAAACCCCTCGCGGCTTTTGGCGATCCAATCTTCGTCCCCAAAATGCTCGGCACATTCCAGCACCACGCCAGGGAAAGCCTCCAAACCCTTTGGATTTGGGCCTTCAGAGCCCGGCTGGAAGTAGGCGTAAAAGCACCTTGGCGGGTCCGCATCGCGATAGATTGCCGTTGCGCCGTGCTCCTGGAGCCAATCGCCGACCTCATCTTCCATGGCATCGGGCACCGAGAGGCGCCAGCGCAGATGTAGTCCTGTTGGGTTCATCCTTCACTCCACAGGCATGGCAAAGGGCTTGAAACCTGCGGCCTTCATTTTTATTGCCGCGGCATCCATATCGGGTTTTGCCCCCGCATGATTCCAGCGCACCTTGTAGGTACCGTGGTCTTTCACGATGTGAGCGGCGTATCCCGCAGCCTTGGCTTTGGCTGATGCGCGATCCGCTTCGGCCTTGTCGGGTGTGGAGAGCAGTTGCAATGTCCACTTGCCGGAAGGTGCTGGCGCTGGAGTCGCGGATGTCGGCTTGGATTTGGTTTCGGCCTTGGTTTCTGGCTTCAACCCGGGTTTTGTTTCCGTCTTGGCACCTGCTTTCGCATCTTTTTTAGAATCCGATTTGGATGGCGCCTCTTCTTGGCTGCCATCGTGACCATCAAAGGATTTCAGCTGGTCCAGGATGGGCGCCGGCAATGCTTTTAGGTCCTCCCCACTGCCTTTGGAGGCAGGCCGCTGCAAGGCCGCGCTCTGCTTGCCCACCTGAACGCCCAGCACGTAGCTTAAGGTCAGCAAGGCTACCCCCACGCTCGTCACCACAAGGATGCTGGAGCGGTTGAGCAGGATGGCGTGGGGATCGCGGAAGCCCATACCTAGAGCCTAACCCGCCTGATCACCGCCGCACACTGGGAGCCTAGGGTGCCAGGACCGCTGATGAGTATCGGGCCTTCCTGATCTTCCAACATTCCTGCGGCCAGGAGCTGGCCCCCCGAGCCACAGAATTCGCCCCAGATGAGTTTGGGGAACCGGGGCTTCGGCCAGTCAGGATGAAGCCTCTGGAGCGCTGCTTCCAGTTCGTCCAATCGCCGGGAGCCATTGCTGCCACCGATCCACACGGCTGGAGAAACGGAGCCCAAGGCCTCTGAAACGGCCATGGACAAGGATTTGGCGCGGGCCTCGGGGCTCTCTTCGTAGGGTGAGACGCAGGCGACCGACACCACCTCGGCCCGAATGTGAGCACCGCGAGACTCAGCATGGTCGCGGGTTTCCAGCATAAACGCCTGGGCACCTTCGCCCGGAAGATAACCCGTGCCCGCATTCGCAATCGGGTTACCCTTGACGGCCAAACGCCCAGACCGACGCAGTAAATCCATCTGCAGGGGAAAGATCCCATCGGTGCCAATGACCAACACCGCATCCACCACGTTCCGCCGCAGCCAACGCAACCCCTGATCCAGCGCCATGAAAGTTGCGTTCTCTCGCGCCACTTGGGTGCTGCTGGGGCCCTTGATGCCGAAGGCCAGGGCCACATGTCCTGAGGCAGCGTTGGCCACACAGTTGGGGAATACCATCGGAGATGCGCCTTCTGGGCCCCGTTCAAAGTAAGGCCGCATGAATGCTTCCCCGGCTTCACTGCCACCAGTGACCGTACCCACCGTCATGGCCACGCGGTCGCCAAGGGCATCCGTTTTCAAATCCAGGGCGCCATCCTCCAAGGCTTGGTGCACCGCGCCCCATGCAAAGCGGGATGGCCTGTCCAGCCGCCGCATCTGCATGGGTGGGATGATGCCTGTGGGATTGAATGCCGCGCAAAAGGCGCCGCGTCCATCCCCCAGGTTGAGTGGCAAATCGCCAAAACACGGATTGCCAGAAACCCAGGACTGGCGTGCAGCTTCAACACCATCGCCACAAGGCAGCACCAAGCCCATGCCCGTAATGACGATGTTTTTATCGCTGGAAGGATTCATCGTCCCTCCCAGCGCTTAAGGGCGACACACGCATTGTTGCCCCCGAAGGCAAAAGCATTGACCAGGGCCGCGCGCACGCTGCGTTTCCTGGCATGGAGCGGCGTGTAGTCCAGATCGCAGGTCGGGTCGGGGTGCTCCAATCGCAGGGTGGGACTCACAACGCCCGTCCTGAGCGCCATCACCGCCGCAAAGGTGCCCACGGCGCCCGAGGCGCCCAGGGTATGGCCGAACTGCGACTTGGTAGAGGTTACGGAAACCCGTACCGCGGCTTCACCCAGGGCGGCCTTGATGGCGGCCGTCTCGGAACCGTCATTGGCGGGCGTGGCGGTTCCGTGGGCGCTGACGAGATCCACATCGTCTGGATTGAATTCCGCGCAATCCAAGGCCATGCGAAGAGCTTTCGTCGCGCCTTCGCCTTCGGGATGGGGTGCCGTGGAATGATGCGCGTCCAGGCTTGCCCCGTAGCCCCGCACCTCGGCATAAATATCGGCGCCGCGGGCCAGTGCCTGGTCCAATGGCTCCAGGATGAATTGCGCAGAACCCTCACCCAGATTCAGCCCCGCGCGATCGCGGCTGAAGGGTCGGCAGGGGGCGGGATCCATGGCCTTGAGGCTTGAAAATCCTGCGTAGGTGGTCATGCACAAAGTCTCGGCGCCACCAGCCACGGCAAGATCCAATTCTCCAAACGCGATGCGCTCCCAAGCCTGCCCAATGGCCATCAGGGATGATGAACAAGCGGTCATGACGGTGCTCCGGGGCCCCATGGCACCCAATGCTTTACCCAGGGCATCCGTGATGGTCGTGGGGCCTTGATAGATCGCATTTGCTGCGCCAGGGAATCGCCCTGCTATTCGACCTTGCGCGTATGCCTCGGCCGAGGGCAAGCCCGAGGTCCCGGCCCCCTGGAAAGAACCCATGCGGCGCGGATCCAATCCCTTGGGGCCGGGTGTCGTCTGCAAGGCTTCCCTCAGCGCCACCAGAGCGATGTGCTCGCCGAGCGTTACCCTACGGCCCATTCCTGAGTCTCCCGGCAGGCGCACCTCCGCGGCCATCTGCGCGGGTTCTCCTGGCATTTTCAATCTGGTGAGCGGCCCTATTCCGCAAGCCCCCTCCAACATCCTTGCCCATGTGGAAGCGGCGTCTTGGCCAAGGCTCGAAACGAAACCCACTCCCGTGATGACCACGCGCCGGGTCATGCCGCGCCCTTGGGACTGGCGATGCTCTTGAGCAGCAGCTTCGCCGTACACAGCACGCGACCTTCGCAACTGACGGTTCCCTTGATGCGCATCAGGCCTCCGAAACTCGCGTCGGGGCTCACTTCCAATCGAAGCTTGTCGCCGGGGAAAGCCGCGCCCTTGAACCGGGCGTCGAGTACCTGGGCGAGAAAAATGGTTTTACCCACTAAGGGCTCGGATTCCAGGAAACCACCGGCCTGGGCCAGCATTTCTAACATCAGTACGCCAGGCAGGAGGGGCCGTTCAGCAAAGTGGCCTTGAAAGTACGGCTCGTTGATGGTGAGCAGTTTTTCCGCCACCACGCGAACGCCAGGTTCCCGCTCCAGCACCCGGTCCACCAGCAGGAATGGATAGCGATGCGGCAATTGGGCCTTGATGGCTTCCCCGTTCATATCCTTCAGGCCCCGGCTATCATGTCGCAGCCAAATTGGCTTCGGGCTTCAGGCTTCAGACTACGTTGCTGCGCGTGTTCCACTCCTGGAGCGCATTTCAAACTGCCGATGTTAGAAACAACGAATTCCAGAGCCCGATGTCTGAAGCCTGAAGCCTGAAGCCTGAAGCCTCCACCAACAGGCACTTGGTAGTGGATTTTCACGGCAAACCGCTTCACGCAACCCGGTGTTCGGCGATGAAGGCCGTCAGCGCCTCCACATTTTTGAATGCTTGCAGGCCCGCAGCCTCGTCCTCGATCTTCACACCAAAGTGCTGCTCGATACCCAGGACCAATTCCAGCGCGTCAATGGAATCCAGACCCAGTCCTTCACCGAAAAGCGGAGCTGTGTCATCAATCTGATCCGGCGTCATGCCTTCCAGCTTCAAACGCTCGATGATCATGGTTTTGACTTCGGTCTTCAAATCGCTCATGCAGGCCTCGTTAGATTGATTCTAGCTTGAAAGTGCTTTTGGTCACGGCGCTTGGCCCGGTTAGGATGAAGGGTCTCGGAATCCACTATGCAAAGCCCC